>JAJXZC010000005.1 GCA_021780275.1 Pseudomonadota bacterium | reverse complement strand
AAAGCGCCGACGACCTGCTGACATTGCTGCGCGGCGCGCCACATGGGCACTATCCGGTCTGTCGTTCGTCGGACACGGAACTCGTTGGTTATGCGCGGGCGCAGGACCTGATCGAGGATCTCCTCACGCGCGGCGCAATCGACGAGGCGAAGAGCGTCCGCAAGCCGCTCGTTGTTCATGAGGGGCTCGGCGTTCTGCAACTGCTGGAACAGTTCCGCCGCTCGCATGTTCAGCTTGCGCTGGTGACGGATGAATATGGCAGTATCGAAGGCCTCGTTACGCCTTTCGATGTGCTTGAGGCGATTGCGGGCGAGTTCCCCGATGCGCATGATGAAACGCCCTGGCTGCAGAGGCTGGGCGAGGGCCATTGGCGGGTTGACGGCATGGCCGATATTCGCCGCCTCGCTTTTGCCATTGGCCGCGATCTTTCGATGGAAGGCGATAATTATTCGACGGTGGCCGGATATGTTCTCTGGTATCTCGGGCGTGTGCCGGAGACGGGAGATCGCATCGAGCATGACGATCTCGCTTTCACTGTGACGAAGATGGATAGCCGCCGCATTGCAGAGCTCGAGATCGAGGTGCTGCAGTCGAATGGTGGCCATTGAGGGAACCCGCGCATGAAGATCGATGGCGTTCACTATCGCACCATCTGGGTCGCTGATGACGGCTGGTCTGTCGAAATCATCGACCAGACGAAGCTGCCCCATGCTTTCGTGACGGTTCGCCTCCGCTCTGCGGACGATGCCGCCCGCGCGATCAAGGATATGGTGGTGCGCGGCGCGCCGTTGATTGGAGCCACCGCCGCCTACGGCCTTTGCCTTGCGCTGCGCGACGATGCGTCGGACGCGACGCTGCATGAGGCCTATGCGATGCTTGCCGCGACGCGGCCCACTGCCGTCAATCTCAAATGGGCGCTGGATGAGATGGTGAAGGCCGTGAAGCCTCATGGTCACAGCACGCGCGTCGAGGCGGCCTACGCGGCCGCGGCGAAGATCTGTGACGATGACGTCGAGATCTGCCGCCGCATCGGCGAGCATGGGCTCAGGATCATTCGCGGTCATGCCGAGACGAAGCCCGGCAAGACGGTCAATGTGCTCACGCATTGCAACGCGGGCTGGCTTGCCTGCGTCGATTGGGGCACCGCGCTTGCGCCGATTTACATGGCGCATGATGCGGGTATCCCCGTGCATGTGTGGGTCGATGAGACGCGGCCGCGCAATCAGGGTGCGTCGCTGACCGCCTTCGAGCTTGGACGCCACGGCGTTCCGCATACGATCATTCCCGATAATGCGGGCGGTCACCTGATGCAGCATGGGCAGGTCGATCTCTGCATCGTCGGTACGGACCGGACGACGGCGACCGGCGATGTTGCAAACAAGATCGGCACCTACCTCAAGGCGCTCGCCGCTTACGACAATGACGTGCCTTTCTACGTCGCGCTGCCGCATACGACGATCGACTGGACGCTCGATGACGGTGTGGCGGAAATTCCCATCGAGCAGCGCTCGGCTCGCGAGGTTACTCATATGACGGGTCGCACCGACGCAGGCGATATCGTCACCGTCGAGATCTCCGCACCCGGCAGCGCCGCTGCCAATTACGGCTTCGACGTGACGCCCGCCCGCCTTGTCACCGGCCTCATCACCGAGCGGGGCGTGGGCGCCGCGACGCGCGAGGGGCTGCTGTCGCTCTATCCCGAACGGCGGGGCTGAGCGGCGCTCTTCATCTCTAATCAGGCTCCATGCGCTATTCTGGCTGCCGCCGGAATAATCGTCCTCGCGCGGGCATGGCATAGCCCTTCAAAACGCCCCCATTGCCATTCCGCACGTCTTCCATTAGCGTCTAATGGATAACATTAAAACGTGACGCCCGCTTTGGCGTGGTGCCACGATCGCGCGTGGGGAGGAAGACCATGAAAATCCTGAAATGGGGTGGGGCGGTGCTTGGCGTTCTCGCCCTTGTCGCCGTCGGCGGCGTGGCCTACCTCAAGCACAATCCCGTGGTGTTCCTGCATATCAATGCCCGCCTGCAGCAGCGTGACATCGGTCCGAGCCATCCCGTCGTGTGGCAGCAAGGGCCGGAGACGCCGCCTGCCGGCAAGCGCCCGCCCAACATCGTGCTGATCCTCGCCGACGACCTTGGCTACAACGACATCACGCTCAATGGCGGCGGTGTCGCGGGCGGGGTAGTGCCGACGCCGAACATCAATTCGATCGCTGCCGACGGCGTGGATCTCACGCAAGGCTATGCGGGCAATGCGACCTGTGCGCCATCGCGCGCAGCGATCATGACCGGGCGCTATGCGACGCGCTTCGGTTTCGAATTCACGCCGACACACCCAATCTTCGAGAAACTGATCGGCGAGTTCCAATATGGTTCGCGCAAGGGGCTCTATTTTGCGGACCGTGAGAAGGACAACATTCCGGTCGCGAACATGGGCATTCCCCGCGGCGAAGTGACCATCGGCAAGCTCCTGCAAGCCCAAGGGTATCACACGCTCATGTTCGGCAAGTGGCATCTGGGCGAAAAGCCCGAGATGCGGCCGCAGGCGCAAGGTTTCGATGAGTCGCTCGGATTCCTGTTCGGCGCTTCGCTTTATGCGCCGGACGGCGCGCCGGGCATTCAGCAGAACAAGCAGGACTGGGATCCGATCGACAAGTTCCTCTGGGCGGCGCTGCCCTTCGCCGTAAGCAAGGATGGCGGCCCACGCTTCACACCCGACAAATACATGACCGATTATCTCGGCGAACAGGCGGCGGACGCGATCAAGGCGAACAGGAACCGACCCTTCTTCATGTATCTTGCCTTCAATGCTCCGCATACGCCGCTTCAGGCGACGCAGGAAGACTATGACGCGCTACCGATGATCAAGGACCATGAGATGCGGGTCTATGCCGCCATGATCCGCGCGCTCGACCGCAATGTGGGCCGCGTGCTTCAGGCGCTGAAGGATCAGGGGCTCGACGACAATACGCTGGTGATCTTCACCAGCGACAATGGCGGCGCGCATTACATCGGCCTGCCGGACATCAACAAGCCCTATCGTGGCTGGAAGGCGACCTTCTTCGAGGGTGGCATACATGTGCCCTATTTCATGAAATGGCCTGCCGCGCTACCCAAGGCTGCGAAATACGGCCTGCCCGTGGCGCATGTCGACATCTTTGCGACGGCGGCCGGCGCGGCTGGCGCGACCATGCCGACGGATCGCGTCCTCGATGGTGTGAACCTGCTTCCGTTCCTCGAAGGAAAAAAGCCGGGCCGCCCGCATGAGACACTTTTCTGGCGCTCGGGCGACTACAAGGTTCTGCTGGCGGGAGACTGGAAGCTGCAGGTCTCGGAGCGGCCGAAGAAGAACTGGCTCTTCAATCTGAAGGACGACCCGACGGAGCGGAAGAACCTTGCAGATGCCGACGCCGCGAAAGTGACGGAACTGCTCGGCGTCCTGCAAGGCCTTGACGGCCAGCAGCACAAGCCGATCTGGCCGGCCCTTGCGGAAGCGCCGGTTGCGATCGATCATCCTGCTCATTCGCCGGATAGTCCGGACGACGAATATATCTATTGGGCGAACTGATGGCTCCGAGGGGGAGACGCTGGATCGCGGTGGCGGCGCTTGGTTTCGGCCTCGCCGCCGCTGCGATCGCGACTCTCTGGATCGTCGGCGGGCGGCAGGCGGAGACGCATGCGAGCGCCGAACCCGCGCGCTGTCTCGCTGCCTCGGTCGATGAAGCCGGCGCACATCCCGGCATGGTCTGGGTTCCCGGCGGACGGCTCCATATGGGCGATACCGTCTATCCGGAAGAGGGACCGATCCGCGATGTCGACGTCAAAGGCTTCTGGATCGACCGTCACGAAGTGACGAATGCCGAGTTCGCCGCTTTCGTCGCCGCAACGGGCTATGTGACTTTCGCCGAACGCCCGGTCGACAAGACAAAGCACGACGATCTGCCTTCATACATGATGAAGCCGGGCGCGGTTGTCTTCGTGATGCCGAACAAGGTGGATGGCACGGGCGATATCAGCCAGTGGTGGCAATATATTCCGGGTGCGAACTGGCGCCATCCCGGCGGTCCCGACACGAGTATCGAAGGACGCGAGCATTATCCCGTCGTCGCCGTCACGCTGGAAGACATCGAAGCCTATGCTCGCTGGAAGGGGCGGAAGATCCCCAGCGAGGCGCAATGGGAATGGGCGGCGCGCGGCGGCTCCGGTCATCCGCCGAATGAGCATGAGCAACCGAAAGAGGCAAATAGCTGGCAGGGGGTCTTCCCGGTGCTGAACACCGCGGAAGACGGCTTCGTCGGCCTCGCGCCCGTAGGATGCTACAAGCCCAATGGCTTCGGCCTTTACGACATGATCGGCAATGTCTGGGAATGGACGTCGGACATCTATTCCGACGACAACAAGGACATGGCGCCGCGCCACGTCATCAAGGGCGGTTCATATCTCTGCGCGCCGAACTACTGCATGCGCTATCGCGCAGGCGCGCGGCAGGGGCAGGAAGCCGATCTGGCGACGAGCCATCTCGGCTTCCGCACGATCCTGGAAGCGCCGGGGCCTTAGCCCTTCACCAGTTCCGAAATCGCTTTCTCGAATTTCGCCGACTCCGGCGTCGTCGTGCTGGCAAACCATGTCTTGAGCTTGCCGTCGCGGCCGATCAGATACTTGTAGAAGTTCCAGCGCGGCTTCGAAAGAAAGCCGCCCTGCGCGCCGATCCATTTGAAAAGAGGATGCGCGTCGGAGCCCTTGACGCTGACCTTTGCGGTGAGCGGAAAGTCGACGCCGAAATTCATCTCGCAGAATGTGGCGATCTCGTCCGCGCCGCCCGGCTCCTGATTGGCGAAGTCGTTCGACGGCACGCCCAAGACGACAAGCCCCTCATCCTTGTACTTCTGCCATACCGCTTCGAGCCCCTTGTATTGCGGGGTGAAGCCGCATTTCGAGGCCGTGTTGACGATGAGCAGCGGGTGCCCCTTGAAGGCATTGAGGGGAAGAGGTTGGCCCCTGAGGCTCTTGAATTCGAAATCGAAGGCGGTCTTGTCGCTCATGATCGGCTCCCGTGATTATCGTATTGTGAGCAAATATATTGTACACAATATAAATAGCAAGCCTTTTCCCACCCGCTGCCTCGGGGGCGTCAGCCGGTGAGATTTCCCCGCAGCTTCTCCAGCTTTTTCTTGATGTTGGCGAGTTCGTCGATGGGCAGGCCCGCCGCGCAGGCGGCTTGCGCCGGGATGCCGGAAGCGGCCTTCTTCAAGGATCGGCCCTTGTCCGTCAGCTGGATCAGCACCTGCCGCTCATCGGCCCCGTTACGGCTCCGCTTCACGAGCTTCGCCGCTTCGAGCCGCTTCAATAGCGGCGTCAACGTACCGGAATCGAGGAAAAGCCGCTCGCCGATCGAGCCGACCGTCACGCCGTCTTTTTCCCACAGCGCCAGCATGGCGAGATATTGCGGATAGGTGAGGCCAATCTCCGCCAGAAGCGGCTTGTAGAGCTTCGTCATCTGCAGCGATGCGGAATAAAGCGCGAAGCAGAGCTGATTTTCGAGAAGCAGGGGATCGGCAGGTTTTTTCATGGGCGTCGCTCGCGTCAGGCGCCAATCAATATGGCGCGAATTGGCGATGACGCAATGAAATTGTGGATAGCTGAAATTGGGGCGGTCTCACGCCTTCTCGAACAGCTCCAGCGTGCGCTTCAGCGCGAGTTCAGCCGCCGCCTTGTCGTAATTATTGCGGCGGTCGGAGTTGAAGCCATGGTCGGCGTCATAGACATAGGACGGCACTTCGGGGTGCGCCTTCTTGATCTTCTCGACGACGTCCATCGGGATCGAATGATCCTTCTCGCCGAAATGATTGATGGTCGGGCATTTCGGCGTTTCGTCGAGGAAGTCCTTGATCGCGCCGCCATAGTAGCAGGCTGCGGCGTCGAGGCCCTTCACGCGGCAGGCCGCAACCCATGAAACGGTGCCGCCGTAGCAATAGCCGGTGATGAAGACCTTCTTGTTGCCGTCGGCGCGAAGCATGTCCACGCTCGCCTGCACGTCCATGACCGTGTTCTCGATCGGGTTCTTCGCGCGGTATTCGAGCGACTTCTGGATGTCTTCCTGGCTGTAGGTCGCCTTGAAGTCCCTGACCTGCCGGTCATAGAGCTGCGGCGAGACGACGTCATAGCCACGCGCGGCATAGCCGTCGCAAAGATCCTTGATGTGGTCGGTGACGCCGAAGATTTCCATGATGAGAACGAGGCCGCCCTTGCGCGTGCCTTCCGCCTTCACGTGATAGGCGAGAATGTCGGCGCCGTCGCCGCTCTTCAGCGTGATCATCTTGCCCTTGTGCGACATCACTTCGTCTCCCCGGTCCTTGGTTTTCGTTCGATGAGAGCCTGCCCGATGAAGTGCAGGACAAGCTCTCCCCTCTGGTTCACGCCTTCGTTGCGGCTCCTGAGGATGCCCCATTCCGGACGCGAACGCATCTCCACCTTTTCGACGGGCGTCGTCGAGTAGCTGATCGTGTCGCCGGGCCGAACGGGGTTTGGCCATTGAAGGTCGAGAACGCCCGGCGAGGGGCCTGCCGAAGGTGTGCGGCCCGTTTCGTCCGGCTGCTCAACGCGACCCCGGACATGCGGCACCATGAGCTTCATCCATGTCGCCGCCGTGTGCCACCGGCTTGCTATGAGGCCGCCGAAGGGACTGTCTTTCCCCGCTTCCGGATCGACATGGAACGGCGTCGGATCGTATTTGCGCGCGAAGCGGATGATTTCCTCTTCGGTGAATGTATGGCTGCCGAGCTCCGTTTTGACGTTGAGCTCAATATCCTCGAACCAGGGCATCAGGCCTCCACCGCTTCGTCGGCGTGGCGGCGGCCATACTTGACCCAGCCCACCATCGTCATCACGACTTCCCGCTTCTGGTTGAAGACCTCGTAGGCGAAGCGGGTCAGGCCCATTCCCGGCTGGCGTTTGGACGTGCGCCGTTCGATGCAGGTGCGTTTGACCGAAAGCACGTCATCGACATAGACGGGCTTTTTCCAGCGTATCTCCTCGATGCTGGGTATGCCGACGGTGGCGGAGTCCAGAACGAATGCGTCGCAGATCATGCGCTTCAGCATGGCGCTGGTGTGCCAGCCGCTGGCGCAAAGGCCGCCCAGTATGGACTTCTTTGCGGCTTCTTCGTCGAGGTGGAATGGCTGGGGATCGAATTCGCTCGCGAACTCGAGAATCTCTTCGCGGGTTACGTGTTTCGAACCGAATTCGAGCGTGTCGCCGACCTTGAAATCTTCCCAGTAATATTTGGGCATTTCACTCACCACTCACTCAGACACTTGACCAGATCTCTCTGGCCACCCTGATCATTCTCCGCCCGGAACTGTTGCAGCGTAACCAGATAGCAGTAGGGGGAGCAATGCTCCCCCTGACGTCAGTTCGCGAAGCGGAAGTGCATGACGTCGCCGTCCTGCACCACGTATTCCTTGCCTTCGAGCCGCATCTTGCCGGCGTCTTTTGCGCCCTGCTCGCCGCCGAGCTTGACGTAGTCCTCATAGGCGATGGTTTCGGCGCGGATGAAGCCCTTTTCGAAATCCGTATGGATGACTCCGGCGGCGGCCGGCGCGCGTGTGCCGACCGTGATCGTCCAGGCGCGCGTTTCCTTCGGGCCCACCGTGAAATAGGTGATGAGGTGGAGGAGCTTGTAGCCCGCATGGATGAGGCGGTTGAGGCCGGGCTCTTCGAGGCCGAGCGTTTCGAGGAACTCGGTGCGCTCTTCGGTCGGAAGCTGCGCGATCTCTTCCTCGATGCGCGCGGAGATGACGACCGCTTCCGCGCCTTCGGCGGCGGCGCGAGCCTCGACCTGCTTCGAGAAGGCGTTGCCGGTGGCGGCGGAACCTTCATCGACATTGCAGACGTAAAGAACGGGCTTCGAGGTGAGGAGGTTGAGCCCGTTCCACGCCTTCATGTCTTCTTCGGAAATCTTGCCCTGTTTCACGGCGAGGCGAGCGGGCTTGCCATCGCGCAGAAGTTCCAGCGCGGTGTTCATCAGGTCGACGAGCTGCTTTGCTTCCTTGTCGCCGCCCTTGGCCTTCTTTTCGAGCGGGGTCACGCGCTTCTCGAGGCTTTCGAGATCGGCGAGCATCAATTCCGTTTCGACGATTTCGGCGTCGGCCAGCGGGTCGATCTTGCCTGCGACATGCACGATGTCGCCATCCTCGAAGCAGCGCAGCACATAGGCCACCGCATCGACCTCGCGGATATTGGCGAGGAACTGGTTGCCGAGGCCTTCACCCTGCGAGGCGCCCTTCACGAGGCCGGCAATGTCGACGAAGGTGAGGCGCGTCGGAATGATTTCCTTGCTCTTTGCCGCCGCCGAGAGCGTTTCGAGGCGCGGATCGGGCACGGCCACTTCGCCGACATTCGGCTCGATGGTGCAGAACGGGTAGTTCGCGGCCTGCGCCGACGCTGTCTGGGTCAGCGCATTGAAAAGGGTCGACTTGCCGACATTGGGCAATCCGACGATGCCGCACTTGAAACCCATGACTACTTCTCTCCGTTTTCTTTGGTCTTCTGGTCCTTCGGTGCCGGCTTTTTCTTTTCCGGCTCCGGATTGAGCGCGAGATGCACCCGGTTGGCGAAGCTGTTGAAATGGCCTTCGCCGAGAAGAGGGGACGCATCCGTAATGGCGTCGAGGAAGGGCTCAAGCCACTTCAGGTCGGCCTTCGAGAAATCGCCCAGCACATGGCCGAGCACGCGGTCCTTGTCGCCGGGATGGCCGATGCCGAGGCGCACGCGGCGGTAGTTCTGCCCGATATGGGCGTCGATGGAGCGCAGGCCGTTATGGCCGCCATGTCCGCCGCCCGTCTTGATGCGGAGCTTGCCTTCCGGCAGGTCGAGCTCGTCATGCATGACGACGACCTGATCGGGCGTGAGCTTGTAGAAGCGCATGGCCTCGCCGACCGAGCGGCCGGATTCATTCATGTAGGTCATCGGCTTCAGCGCAATGATCTTGTCGCCGCCAAGCGTGCCTTCGCTGACGAGGCCCTGAAAGCGCGGCCGCTCCGGCGAAAAGGAATGGCGGCGGATGATCGCATCCACCGCCATGAAGCCGATATTGTGCCTGTTGAAGGCGTATTTGGGACCCGGATTGCCGAGGCCGACGAGAAGCAGCATCGCGTCGGCCTCCGGCTAACCAGATTACTTCTTCGCCGCGGGCGCCTTGGCGGCAGCGGCAGGAGCCGCAGCGCCCTTCGCAGCAGCCGGAGCCGCAGCAGCGGCGGCAGGCGCCGAAGCTTCGGCCGAAACGACGGCCGCAGGCGCGGCAATCGTCGCGACAGTGAAGTCACGGTCCGACGAGGTCGGCTTCACGCCAGCCGGGAGCTTGACGGCCGAGATATGGATCGACGAACCCATTTCGTAGCCGGTGAGGTCGATCTCGATCGCCTCGGGGATCGAGTCCGCCGGGCAGGAGAGTTCGATCTCGTGGCTGACGATGTTCAGCACGCCGCCGGCCTTCATGCCCGGCGAGGCTTCATGGTTCACGAAGTGAACCGGAACTTCGACCGTGATGCTCGCATTCTTGCCGACGCGCAGGAAATCCACATGGATGAGGAAGTCGCGCACGGGCTCGCGCTGCACGTCGCGCGGAATGACGCGCTCCTTGCGGCCGTCGATCTCGACGTCGAGGATGTGGCTCGTGAAGGTGCCCGTCTGGTAGAGGGCGTTCACGGCCTTGTAGTCGACCGAAATCAGTTCAGGGGTCTTCTTGTCGCCGTAAATGACGGCGGGGACGCGGCCTGCGAGGCGAAGCGAGCGAACAGCCCCCTTGCTGCTCTTCGTACGCGCCTCGGCCTTGAGCGTCAGGGTCTCAGCCATGGCATTGATTCTCCAGCAAAAATAGCCCCGGGGACGGGCTGCCCGCCGGTGGCTCGCGGCGTTTCCTCCAGGGGTGTGGACGCCGGTTGGGGCGCGTTATAGCGCCCGAAAGGGAAAAACTCAACCCGTGGAAAGGGTTTAGGGGAGGTTCGGCCTCAGTCGAAGAGGCTCGACACCGAGCGTTCTTCCGCCGTGCGGCGCATGGCTTCGCCGATCAGCGGGGCAATGGAGACGGTGCGGATATTGTGCGAGACGCGCACGGCTTCCGTCGCCTGGATCGAATCCGTGATGACCAGTTCCTTGAGGTGCGAAGCCGAGACGCGGGCAACCGCGCCGCCCGACAGAACGCCATGGGTCACATAGGCCGAAACGTCGGTCGCGCCCTGCTTCAGCAGTGCCTCGGCGGCGTTGCAGAGGGTGCCTGCCGAATCGACGATATCGTCGACCAGAATGCAGGAGCGGCCCTTCACGTCGCCGATGATGTTCATGACTTCGGACTCGCCGGCGCGCTCGCGGCGCTTGTCGACGATGGCGAGGTCGGCATTGATGCGCTTGGCAATGGCGCGGGCGCGGACCACGCCGCCCACGTCCGGCGACACGATCATCGTCTTGCCGTTGTCGTAATGCTGCTCGATGTCGCGCGTCAGAACCGGCGCGGCGAAGAGGTTGTCGGTCGGGATGTCGAAGAAGCCCTGGATCTGGCCGGCATGGAGGTCGAGCGTGAGCACGCGGTCGACGCCAGCCGTGGTGATGAGGTTCGCCACGAGCTTGGCCGAGATGGGCGTGCGCGCGCCGGGCTTGCGGTCCTGACGGGCATAGCCGAAATAGGGCAGCACCGCCGTGATGCGGCGCGCGGAGGCGCGCTTCAACGCATCGACGATGATGAGAAGTTCCATCAAATGATCGTTGGCGGGGTAGGAGGTCGACTGGATCACGAAGACGTCCTCGCCGCGGACGTTTTCCTG
>JAJXZC010000685.1 GCA_021780275.1 Pseudomonadota bacterium | reverse complement strand
ACCTCGGCGCCGGAAGCCATGCGTCAGATGTTCGGCTATGGCGAACATCCCAATTTCCCGCCGCGCTACAACATCGCGCCGACCCAGCCCGTGCCCATCGTCCGCCGCAAGGAAGGCGGCGAGGGCGTTATCCGTGAATTTGCGCTGGTCCGCTGGGGGCTTGTCCCTTCATGGGCGAAGGAAATGCCGCAATCGTTGCTCATCAATGCCCGCGCCGACACGATCAACGAAAAGCCCTCCTTCCGCGGCGCCTTCCGCCATCACCGCGCGCTTATGCCGGCAGACGGTTTCTATGAATGGAGAACGACGGCGGCAGGCGCCAAACAGCCCTTCTTCATCCGCCGCCGCGATCGCGCGCCTTTCGCCATGGCCGCCATCTGGGACAACTGGCTTCCCGCCGATGGTTCCGAGCTTGAGACCTGCGCCGTGATCACCACCGATGCCAATGCAACGCTCAGACCCATCCATCACCGGATGCCCGTCATCCTCGATGAAAAACAATTCGACCTCTGGCTCGATCCCGCAACGCCCTTGAAAGAGCTTGAGCCACTTCTCGTGCCTGCACCCGACGATCTCCTCGAAGCCTTCCCCGTGAGCCCGGACGTCAACCGCGTCGCCAACGACAGCCCCCGCCTTCTCGATCCCTATCTCGCCCCGCCCGAAGCCGCGCCGCGAAAGAAAAAAGAGAAGCCTGCGGACGATCGTCAGGAAAGTTTGTTTTGAGAGAATGTGTCATGCGCGGGCTTGACCCGCGTATCCAGGTCTTTTCTTTGATTTTGGCAAAGGCGTGGATGGCCGGCCTCCTTTAATTAAAGGTGGGTCCGGCCATGACGGATTATTTTTTGTCTAAATTCTTCTGCATCGAAAAGACCTCACTTCGCCTGTACCCGATCTCCTCGTAAAACCCTGCCGCCTTGTCGTTCCCCGTCCTTACCAGCAGGTTGAGCTTCCACACGCCACGCTCTCTGAGCCAGTCTTCCGCCGCAGACATGATGAGCCGTCCGAGCCCTTCGCCCTGCCGTGAAGGATGGACCGAGACGTAATAGACAGCGCCCCTGTGCCCGTCGTGCCCCACCATCACCGAGGCGACCATCTGCGCGCCGTCGAATGCCGCCAGCACGTCCGATGCAGCGCTGGCCCTCGCAAAGGCAATGTCCTTTACCGGATCATTCCAGGGACGCGTCAGCCCGCAGGCCTCCCACAAGGCGATGAGCGCCTCGACGTCATCATCCCTGACTGGCCTCACTTTAATGAGGTGCTCTGATTCTCTCATCCGTCCGGCAGAAGGGGCAGAGGTCGGGTGATCATTTGTCATGAAAGCTCTCCGGGCGTCTTGCTCAAGGAAAGCAGGGAAAACTAACACGCAACGGCAAGGGCTGGACAGGGCATTTGGCGAGATTCCACAGGTGAAAAATGATCATTAAATGATATTCGTGCGGACCCGTTTCGTTCCTATATACTGAAGCTCGGTCTGGTCCTGGGGACACAATGCTCTCTGACATAATCATTTTGCTGATCTTGATCCTGCTCAACGGGTACTTTTCGCTATCGGAAATGGCGATCGTCTCGTCGCGCCGTCAGCGGCTGCAGGCGCTTGCCTCGGCGCGCAAGCGGACCGATGGATCGACGGCAGGTCTTGAGGCGGCGATCAAGCTCCATGCCGATCCGGGCCGTTTTCTTTCTGCCCAGCAGATCGGCATTACGCTCGTCGGCGTTTTCAGCGGCGCTTTCGGTGGCGCGACCCTGTCTGATCCCGTCGCGGCGATGATCGCCCCGCTGCCCTATATCGGCCCCTATGCTGAATCGATCGCTCTCGGCCTCGTCGTCGTGGTCATCACCTATCTGACGCTGATCCTCGGCGAGCTGGTGCCAAAGCGGCTGGCGCTCGCCAATCCCGAAAAGATTTCCGCCGCCATCGCCCGGCCCATGACGGCGCTCGCCAAGGTCCTGAGCCCTGCCGTGACCATGCTGTCGCTCTCGACCGAGGCCGTGCTCAAGCTCTATGGCATCACCGGCCAGCAGGTGCCGGCCGTCACCGAAGAAGAGATCAAGCATCTCGTTGAAGAGGGCGCCGCCTCCGGCGCCATCGACAGCGTCGAGCGCGATATCGTCAATCGAGTCTTCCGTCTGGGCGACACCCGCGTCAGCGAAATCATGACGCCGCGCGTGCAGATGGTCTGGCTCGATGTCGATTTTCCGCTGGAGCAGAACCTCGCCATCGTCCGTTCCGAGCAGAAGATGCGCTACCCGATCCGCAATGGCGTGACCGGCGAGCCGCTCGGCATGATCCGCGTCGAGGACCTTTTCCTCACGCCCAAGTCCAACGATGAACTGCTGCGCAAGAAGTCGCCGCCGCTCTATATCCCGCGCACGGCTTCCGCCTTGAAGGCCCTCAGCATCCTTCAGTCGGAAAGCATGTTCATGGCTTTCATCATCGACGAATATGGCGACGTTGTCGGTTCGCTCACAATGAGCGAAATCTTCTTCGCCATGATCGGCGACATCTCCGACCATGTGAACGACGACAACCCCGGCATCCTTATTCGCGATGATGGCAGCTATCTGATTGACGGATATGTCTCCGTCGATGAAGTCCGCCGCGCGCTCGAATTGAACAAGCTCCCCGGCGACGAGGAAGCGGAAGTGAACACGCTCGCTGGTGTTATGTTCAACTGGTTCGGCCGCCTGCCGCGCGACTATTCCAAGGACAGCCAGGACAGGCTGGCCGACGTGGGCTCGATGGCGGTGGAGACGCTGTCGGCCGGGTCGTCCAG
>JAJXZC010000159.1 GCA_021780275.1 Pseudomonadota bacterium | reverse complement strand
GCAGGAATTGGCAATGAAGCTCGGTATCCAAAGTCAAGCAGAATTACTCGATGTCGATTTTGTTAGGCTTTTCTGTGAGACGCTTGGTCTTTCGCTTAATGACGAAAGAATTTTATGAAATAGGAGGGGATAGGGATGGCTAAAAAAAAGGTGTTTGTTAGCTTCGATTTTGATAACGACAAAGTGCTGAAGGATTTTATCATAGGTCAGTCAAAACTTGCTGACTCGCCCTTTGAGGTTATCGATCATTCTTTGAAGGAGGCCGCTCCAGAAAAAAATTGGCTTGAGAAAGCAACGGCAGCCATCAAGCGTGCGGACATTTTCATTGTGATGCTGGGGCCTAAGACAAAGACTGCGCATGGCGTGCTTAAAGAAATCAAAGTCGCGAACGATCTTAACAAGGTAAAATTTCAGATCATCGGGTACAAGGACGGTTCATCGGATTGGGCGGTACCGAATGCGGGCCGTACTTATAGCTGGAGCTGGGAGAACTTGAAAAATCTCCTTACCTAATAACGCTGGAGGACTGCCATCAATAGTCCGTATAGCGGCCCAATTAATAGTATAGAAACCGATGACATAGGTGGACGATTTGATGTGAAATTTGGCTACCGGTGCGACGCTTGCGGACTAATTCAGTTCTCATTGATGTCCGCTTTCAAGTTGACCGAGTGTTCATCGAACTGGCGCCATAGGCGCTCCCCGGCGTGTAGCCAGGAGCCTGGGAAGATTCAGAACTTCCGTGCCTGCGGCGAGGGCAAGCGCATCTTTGATGTCGACACCCAGATAGCGGACGGTGCTTTCGATCTCGGTATCGCGATTCTGACTTTTCTGAATGGGGGCAATGGGCGCGTTCGAGCCGCTGCGTTTCCGAATCAACAGCCGAATTGCCAGTGACCGCTTTATGCAGCGTTTTCTCCTGCCTTATCTGGCAGACTCAGCTTTTACGCAGAATTCCGTGTAATAGACTCAGCTTTTACGCAGACCTGACTCAATTTGCTGCATAGTCAGCGGCTGTAAAATCAACATGTTATGGGTGCGTTGAGACTCAACTTTGCCGCAGTCTAACACCGCCGCCGACCAGTGCCGCCATCGAGGCCGAATGATGCGGCGCGCGAAACGGCCGCCGATCGGTCAAGGCGCCGCCTGCCAATTGTCCGGCGACCGAATGGATGAGGGAGACTTCGAGCAATTCCTGCGGCGTCAGCGGCGGCAGGATCGACGGCAGCCGTGCCGCCAGCATGGATTTGCCGGCACCGGGCGGTCCGTTCATGAGCAGGTTATGGCCGCCGGCAGCGGCGATTTCGAGCGCCCGCTTGGCGCTTTCCTGGCCTTTGATATCGCGCAGATCCGGCTGAAGGCCGACAGCGCCGCGGATTGCCGGGCTCGGCCGGCTCAACACCTGCGCGCCCTTGAAATGATTGGCGAGCTGGATCAGCGAGCGCGGCGCCAGGACGTCCATATCCTGCGACGCCCAGGCGGCCTCGCCGCCGCGCGCCTGCGGGCAGATCAAGCCATGGCCGCGTGCATTGGCGGCGATCGCCGCAGGCAGAACGCCGGCAACCTCGGTGATCGCGCCGTCGAGCGCGAGTTCGCCGAGAACCATGAAACCTTGGATCGCATCGGCCGGGATGGCGCCGATTGCCGCCATGATCCCGACCGCGATCGGCAAATCGTAATGGCTGCCCTCCTTCGGCAGGTCGGCCGGCGCCAGATTGACGGTGATGCGCTTGGCGGGCAGGGCGAGCCCCGACGCATTCAATGCGGCGCGCACTCGCTCGCGCGATTCGGCGACGGCCTTGTCGCCGAGACCGACCAGCGTGAACATCACATTACCGTTAGCAATCTGCACCTGCACGTCGACAGGCCGCGCCTCGATCCCCTCAAAGGCAACTGTCGCGACCCGCACAACCATCGCCAACCCCTCGCATCCCTCGCGCGTCGTCGGCAAAAGCTAAGCATAACTTCGGGATAACGGCAAGAACAATTGAAGAACATCAGCAAACCGGCCGCTGGTCGTGCTAGCGTCGATGGCGGCGCGCCGCCGCTTATGCGACGATTTGAATCCTTGCCCAAAGGGCGGCGCGCTGGCTCAGGATTTCATGATGGCTGCCGCTCGCAGAGTCTTTGCCGATCCCGCTGCCGATGCGGCGCGCCTGCTGTTTCGGCTCGCGCTTTTTTTGCTGATGGTCGCGACGCCGGTGGCGGAACTCGTCTATCGCGGGCCGCTCTATGTCTTCCTGCCGGTCGGCGCCTGCATCCTGATCGTCGCCGGCCGCTTGGCGCGGGCGCGGGAAGGGCGGCCGAAACTGTTGAAGCTTCTGAGCTCGCCGATTGCGGGGGCGGCGCTGTTCTTGTTCTTCTGGGCCGGTCTTTCGCTTCTGTGGACGCCGTTTCCCGACGAAGCGGCGACGCGGTTCTTCAAGGCCGCCGGGACGGCGCTTCTGGTCTTCTTCGCCATCCTTGCGCTGCCGGCAAAGACGGAAGCAGAAAATCTCTATCTGCTGCCGATCGGTCTCACGATCACGGCCGTTGCGACGGTCGCGTTGACGCTTTTCGCCCCGCACATGTTCTGGCAGGGGGAGCATCCCGATTCGACACTTGCCCAGCGCAGCGTCATGACCTTGACCGTCCTGCTATGGCCAGCCCTTGGCGCGCTCGGGCTACGGGAACGATGGTTCCTCGCGGTGGGTCTCGCGGCGGTCGTGACCGCGGCCGCCTTGGCAACCTTCATCCAAGTCGCACTGGTGGCGCTAGCCCTTTCGGCCATCGTCTA
>JAJXZC010000322.1 GCA_021780275.1 Pseudomonadota bacterium | reverse complement strand
GGCTTCAATTCGACCGGCGGCGATCAAGTCTCTGAGCAAGTAGCTATTCGTTAGGTGGGTCAATCCCAAGAGTTTGTTTGGAGCCGGCAGACGTTCGACAAATTCCAAGAAATCGCGATGCGTGGGTCGCCCATTCTTTGGTTTGAGGTCTCTTGTCAAGGCCGCCAGATCCGCGCGTGATGGATTGAACTTCAAGTTGAGGATCATAAGCCCCTTTGGTGAGGAAGAATAATTGTTTTTAAGTAAAGCACGCCTAGGTAGCGAAAGAAGAGCCGCGGTCGATCTTTCGTAAAATCAGGTTCATTTTTTGCGAAAAACAACAGCCGGGTCTTTCGACCCGGCTGTCCAAAATTCACCAGCACTAACTCAGCTTTGAGCGCGAGCCGCTCAGCTCGCTTTTGCCACCGACGCAACCGCGACCTTCTTATCGATCTGACGCTTCTGAACCGCGCGGGTGAAAGCTCGGTCGCCTTGGCCTTGGGCAGGAAGGCATCTAGGGCGCTGGAGGGGACCGTCTGGGCCGCGCTGGCATCCCTCCGCAAGACGATTGATAAATCTACCAAATTTGGGTCCTCGCCGATTTGCCTTCGCCGACAGGGCTTTGTATCCCGGAAAAGCGCCACCGCGCCATGCCGCGCGCCGCTTCGCCCACCCTCCGCTCAGGCGAAATCCAGCTAGGCCGGTGCCCCCGTTCGCGGTAGCCTGCGGCTCGCCTGCAAAATTCAGGGAAAGAACATGAGCAGCGACGCTTCGTTTTCGCCATCCGAACTCAACGACCGCATCGCGGTGCTTCGCGACAATATCCGGCAGCTCATCGAAAAGGCCGCCGCGTCTTCGGGCGCGCAGGATGAGGAACGCACCTCCGGGCGCATCGCCCAGCGGCGATGAGAGGCCGTCTGGCCATGCCACGACGAGCCTATCCCGCCAATCGATCCTTGGTCATCAGAAGGGTGACGATCACGCCCTCGCTGCTCCAGTCGCAGGCAATCGAGCCGCCAAGCTGGACCGTCATGCCGCGGTTAAGGAGCTTGCTGCCGTATCCTCCGTCACCGGCGGGAGCGGTAACGGGTGGCCCGCCGCGCTCGGTCCAGACCACCACCACGTCGGTCTCATGAGGCTCGCATGATATGTCGAGCGTGCCGGCCGAAGACGACAGCGCGCCGTATTTGAGGGAGTTGGTCGCAAGTTCATGCACGACGAGGGCAAGCGTCGTCGCGGCCTGCTCGCCAACCGCCATGCGCGGCACCGAGACGCGGACCCGGCCGCTGAACGCTCCCAGGTCGTCATAGGGCGCCAGCAACACCGTGAAGAGATCGCCAAGCAGCGCCGCCTTTTCGCCCTGGCCCGGAACGGGACGGACAAGATCATGCGCGCGGCCCAGCGCGGTCAGCCGGTGGATCAGTTCCTGGGCCATGTCGGCAGTGGTCTTTGCGGATCGCGATGTGATGGCGGTGAGGCCGGATGCGATGGCCAACAGGTTCTTGACCCGATGGCTCATTTCCCCCGCAAGCAACTCATGGCCTTCCTCGGCCTGCTTGCGTCCGGTGACGTCGAGGAAAATTCCAAACATGATGCGACCGACAATGTCCGCATCATTTCCCTGACCCCGGGCCGATACCCAGCGGACCTCGTCGCCCACCATGATGCGGAAATCGATTTCATAAGCGCCGACGAGGGCGCGCGTGGCGACAAACGCCGCCTTTACCCGATCGCGATCCGCCGGATGGACATGGGCCGAGAGGTCGTCGAACGTCACATATTCGCTGAGGGGCACGCCCCAGAGTTCGAAGGCGCGCTCGTCCATGGTAAATCTGTTGGTGTCGACATTCCACGACCAGAGGGCGACTCCCGCTGCCGCGATGGCCAGGCGCAAATGTCCGGAGTCCCAGACCGGCGGCCCGGATTTTTGCAAGGGCTCTGTCCAGCCCTGTGGAGATGGAACCGCAGTCGCCATGCCGCCGCGTGCCTGCGTTTCCATACTCATCTGCAATTTCCGTGAACTTTGGAGGGAGTCTTCGATCAGGCCGCTCGATCAGGAAAGAACCGGGCATGCCGCGTGAACCGTTTTCGGGGGGAACACATCGAACGGGCGAAAAGGCTGGCGGCAGCGATGACCAACCCCCGAGATCGTGAAAGGTTCAAATGCATCGCACCGGATTGTCGGCGAGAAAATTGACGACATGGCCCCGCTGCGGGGCAATCAAGCGCCTGACGGCTGAAACGAGGTCTTATTGCCTGAAGTCGTCGCCGAAAATCCGGCAAATCCGTGCTCCGCCGATTTGCCTTTGCAGCCAGCGGCTTGCATCTCGAAAAAGCTCCACCGCCCCTGCCACGCGTCGTTTCGCCAGCCGTCCGGTCAGGCGAGATACGACTAGGCCGATACGCCCGTTCGCGATAGCCTGCGGCTCGCCCGCCAAATCAGGGAATGAACATGAGCAACGACACTTCGTTTTCGCTATCCGAACTCAACGACCGCATCGCGGTGCTTCGCGACAATATCCGGCAGCTCATCGAACAGGCCGCCGCGTCCTCGGGCGCGCAGGATGAGGAACGCACCTCCGGGCGCATCGCCCAGCAGCAGGAGGAACTCGACAAGCTGATCCAGGCGCGCGACGCGCTGTCGAAGAAATAGCGGCGGCGGGCGGGCTCTGCCGAGAAATTTCCTGGTTTAGGATTCCCTAACACGGTCGATTAAAGGCGAGCGCGCGCGCGATCCATTTTTTGGGAATTTAAGCGTATTAGATGCTCTGTTGATGCAAATGGGCGGGGCTTCCAATG
>JAJXZC010000538.1 GCA_021780275.1 Pseudomonadota bacterium | reverse complement strand
AGCCGGGATTTTGCAGCACGTTGCGCAAAATGACGTTGGGCGTGATGGTGTCGTAATAGCCGAGGCCGATCAGCGAGCGGCAAACTTTATTCTGCCGCGCCATATCCCGCAAATCCGCCAGCGCTTCCGTCTCGGTCATCGGCTCACCCGTGGCGGGCGGCGCCTTTTCGAGGATCGACGCCGGCACGGCCCTGGCCGTCAGGTCATCGAGCGAGCTTGCGCCGACGACGCGCAGCATTTCGTCCACGCGTTCCGGCCGCGGGCCGATGTGGCGGCGGATGAAATCGTCTTTCTGCTCAAGATCGGATATCATTACAGCCCCTGCACATATGCCCCGTAAGCCGCTTCGTCCTTCAGCTCCTCCAGCTCGTTCTGGTTGCTGATCTTCACTTTATAAAACCAGCCTTGCCCAAGCGGATCCTGATTGACTACGGCGGGGTCGCCTTCCAGCGCGGCGTTGACGGCGACGATTTCGCCGGAAACGGGGGCGTAGACCTCGCTGGCCGACTTGACCGATTCAACCACGCCCGCCTGTTCGCCCTTGGCCACTTTCGCGCCGATTTTGGGCAGCTCGACGTAAACGACGTCGCCGAGCGCGTTTTGCGCGTAATCGGTGATGCCGACGGTGGCGGTATCGCCGTCGCCCCCATTACCTTCTATTTTGACGTATTCGTGATCATCGCTAAACAGTGTCTTGCTCATGGCCGGTCTTCTCTCCTGTTGCTCAGTCTCTTTTATAATTCGGGGCGATAAACGGCAGGGCCGCGACAGTGCAGGGGCGTGCGGTGCCGCGCAGCATCACCTGCAATTCCGCGCCTTCGCCTGCGAAAGCGCTTTCGACATAGCCCATCGCCACCGGATGGTCGACGCTGGGGCCGAAGCCGCCGGAGGTGATGACGCCGATCTTCTTGCCGGCGGGCGAAAAAATCTCCGTGCCCTCGCGCACCGGCGCCTTGCCCTCCGGCTTGATGCCGACGCGCAGTTTCGAAGGCCCGTCTTTCAGTTGCGCGAGAATTTTCTCCGCGCCGCAGAAGCCGCCCTGTTCGCGGCGGCGTTTCTGGATGACCCATTTCAGGTTCGCCTCGACCGGCGTGATGGTTTCGTCGAGCTCGTGGCCGTAAAGGCAGAGGCCCGCCTCGAGACGCAGACTGTCGCGCGCGCCAAGGCCGATGGGCTTGACTTCTTCAAAGGCCAGCAGTTGCTTTGCAAAGCGTTCGGCCATCGGCGCGGGCACGGAAATTTCGAAGCCGTCCTCGCCGGTGTAGCCCGAGCGGCTGAGATAAAGCTCCGCGCCTTCGTACACGACCTTGGCAGAGGTCATAAATTTCATCGCCGCGGCGAGCGGGAAGAGGCGCGACAAGACTTTCTCCGCCGCCGGCCCCTGCAGCGCGAGCAGCGCACGGTCGGCGAGGTATTCCAGCTGGACGTCCTTGCCGATGGTTTTTTGGATATAGGCGAAGTCGTTGTCCTTGCAGGCGGCGTTGACGACGAGGAACAGCGTCTTGTCGTCCCAGCGCGTCACCATCAGATCGTCGATAATGCCGCCCTTGTCGTTGAGCAGCAGCGTGTAGCGCATTTTTTCCGGCTCGAGGCCGGTCATCGAGCCCGGCACGATTGTTTCCAGCGCCAGCGCGGGATCTTCCGCGCCGGTCAGAACGGCCTGACCCATGTGCGAGACATCGAACAAGCCGGCATGCTTGCGCGTATGCAGGTGCTCTTTCAAAACGCCCATGCCGTCGTATTGCACCGGCATGTCGTAGCCCGCGAACGGCACCATCTTGCCGCCCAGCTGCTTGTGCAATTCCCACAGCGGCGTTTTCAGGAGCGGCGGTTCTGCGGCGGGCCTATGGTGTGCGGCATTGGGCATAAGAAAATCTCCGGACAAATGTCCCTAAATCGTTTACAGAATGACAGTCATTTTTCTATTCTGATTGACAGTAATCCGCTAAAAACTAAAGTCAATGTATTGGTTGGGACGTTTTTGACCCGCAGCAACCACTTTTTGAAAGTTTTAAAATTATGTCACAAGATGCGGCTGAAAAAACCATTCTGACGGGGGTCAAGCCGACCGGCGCGCCGCATATCGGAAACTACATCGGCGCGATCCGCCCGGCGCTGGCGCTTGCTGCGGCGCACAAGGAATCGTTCCTGTTCATCGCCGACTATCATGCGCTCAACGCCGTGCGCGACCCGAAGGCCCTGAAGCATGATTCCTACGAAGTCGCCGCCTGCTGGCTGGCGCTGGGGCTCGACCCCGCCAAGACGGTTTTTTACCGCCAGTCGGACGTGCCGGAGATTTTCGAGCTGACGCAACTGCTCGCCGCCGTCACGCCCAAGGGGCTGATGGACCGCGCCCATTCCTACAAGGCCGCCGTCGATAAAAACCGCGAAGCGGGGCGCGACCCCGATGCCGACGTCAACATGGGGCTTTACACCTATCCGATTTTGATGGCGGCGGACATTCTCGCCATGGATACCGGCATCGTGCCGGTGGGCAGGGATCAGGTGCAGCATATCGAGTTCGCCCGCGATATGGCGGGCTATTTCAACAACACATTTAAAGACGTGTTCAGGCTGCCGGAGCACGCGCTCGGCGCGGAGACGGCGGCGACGCTGCCCGGCCTTGACGGCCGCAAGATGAGCAAGTCCTACAACAACCACATCCCCGTTTTCATGGAGAGCAAAGCGCGGCGCAAACTGGTCATGAAGATCGTCACCGACTCCAAACTGCCCGAGGAGCCGAAAGACCCCGACACCAACACCGTCTTTCAAATCTACGCG
>JAJXZC010000238.1 GCA_021780275.1 Pseudomonadota bacterium | reverse complement strand
TCGAGGCCGTGGCTTCGGCGATGCCTTCGATAAAGCCGACCGTGACCATCGATGCGCCGAGCGCCGTGACAAGATAGACCGGCAACAAGGCGTGAATGATCTCGGAGGAGGTGTCCATCAGCAGCGAAACGAAGCCGAGCGCCCATACCGCCGATGGAATCTCGCGGAGCCGCGAAAACCGGGATTCAGTGGTATGGCTCACCATGACTTCCGCATGCCGGGAGTGAGGACAAGAAGCAACTGCAGGACGCGATGTCGTCGTTTGTTCATTCGGGCTCTCCATAAACGCCGGAACCGGCGAATACCAGCCGGAGATTGAATTGAGCGCTAAACATCCGGAGCTCGACGAGCTGCAGGCTGCCTACAAGGACGCGGTGGAAGGATGCGCGGATTCCGATCCGAATTTCAAAGAGCTTCGTCTGGCGTCGTCGCCGGCTTGACCGGGCGAGATCCAGTATTCCGGAGACGATCGTGCTTATACGAGACATCACGGCGTACTGGATGCCCCGCCTGAATCGGGGCATGACGCTCCGGAAACGCGACACCGCATCCCGCGGCTCGGCGTGCCCGAGTTGATCAACGAACCGCCCTCGAAAAAAAGTCGGAGTGAGCTGGTCGCTCGCCACTGCGCCCGCGGCGTTTGTTGGCCGCAGACACCGTACAAATACGGGCCGCCTCTTGTTCCGATTTTTATCCGATTTTAACGGTCCTTAATCGTTGAGGGATAGCCTGCTGCGAAGAGTCAATTGCCGACTGCACGCATTGGGGGAATTCATGTCTTTTTCGCAATTGAATATTCGTGGACGTTTGATTTTTGGCTTCAGCATACTTTGCATCCTGCTGGCCGCCGTGGTTGGCACGACGCTCATCAAGGTTCGAACCGTCGGCGAAGCAACCGAGCGGACGGTCAACCTTCGGGTTCCGACCGCCATGACGGCAAGCGATGTGGTGGCGGGAGTTTATGCGTCACTCGCATCGCTGCGCGGCTTTCTGATCACCGGCAATGACGCGTTCAAGGCCGAGCGCGCGACGCTCTGGAAAGAAATCCAGGCGCATGGCTCCGACATGGATCGTCTCTCGGGCCATTGGACGGTCGAGCAGAACAAGGTGGATTGGAATCAAGCCAAACCGCTGCTCGACGAATTGCGCCACGCGCAAGAAAAGGCCGAGGCGATCGCTCACACCATCGACGAGCAGCCTGCGGCAAAGATCCTTGCAACGGAGGCGGCTCCGCTTGTCAAACTCATGCTGAAGCAGGCGACTTCCATTATCAACGAGGAAGGCAATATCGCCTCGACCGACACGCGCAAGAGCCTGCTGATCGACTTTGCCGACATGCGCGGCAGCATGGCGATGGCGATCGGCGCGATCCGCGCCTATCTTTTGACGGCGGACGAGGCCTTCAAAACCGAGTTCGTTGAACTCTGGGCGCTCAACCAGAAAAAGTTCGACGCGCTGTCGCAACGGAGATCGGAGATGACACCCGATCAGCAGACCGCCTTCGACACGCTCATCGCCGCCCGGGCCAAGTTCTCGCCGCTGCTGCAGAAAATGTTCGAGATCCGCGCCTCGGACCGCTGGAACATGGCGCAATGGTTCCTGACCAACGAAGCCGCGCCCCGTGCCAGCAAGCTGCTTGATATCTTTGCGGGAGCGAAGAACGCCGCAGGCTCGCGATCCGGCGGGATGGTTGCACGGCAACAGGATAACCTGAGGGCGGACGGCGCGACTGTTCTCGCCGAAACCAGTTTCCTCATGACGCTGCTCTGGGTGCTGATGGGTGCCGGCATCGGCGTCGCCGTCACCGTCGTGTACCTGACCAACCGCTCGATCGTGCCGCCGATTCTGAGGATGGTCGACGCCATGGGGCGGCTTGCCGGCGGCGACCACTCCGTCGAAATTCCCGCAACCGACAAGAAAGACGAAATCGGCCTGATGGCGCGCGCGGTCCTGATCTTCAAGGAGAACATGATCAAGGCCAAGGAGCTTGCCGCCAAGGAGGCCGAAGCCATCAAGGAGCGGGTGGCGCGCGCGGCGCGGGTCAACGAACTGACCCAGGCATTCGACGCCGACATAACGTCGGTGCTGAGGTCGGTAGCGTCGGCTTCGACCGAACTGCAGGCGACCGCATCGTCAATGACGGCGACGGCGGAAGAAACCAGCAACCAGGCGACGGCGGTCGCGGCCGCGACCGAAGAGGCTTCCACAAATGTGCAAACCGTCGCGGTGGCATCCGAGGAACTGGCCAGTTCGGTCAATGAAATCAGCCGTCAGGTCGCCCATTCGGCCACGATCGCACAGAAAGCCGTGGTGGAGGCCGACCGCACCAATGCGACCGTCCAGAGCCTGTTCAATGACGCAGCCAGCATTGGCGACGTCGTCAAGCTGATCAACGAAATCGCCGGTCAGACCAATCTTCTGGCACTCAACGCCACGATCGAGGCGGCGCGCGCGGGCGATGCCGGCCGCGGCTTCGCGGTCGTCGCGCAGGAGGTGAAGAGCCTCGCCTCGCAGACGGCGCGCGCCACCGACGACATCGCCGCCAAGATCGCCGCGATCCAGTCCGCCTCGCGCCAGACGCTCGACGTCAACGGCGCGATCCGCGACATCGTCGGCGAAGTGCAGACCTCCGCCCAGCGCATCCGCGAGGCGATGGAGCAGCAAGCGCAGACCGTCACCATGTTGGTCGGCATGCCCGAGGGAGGCTCGCCACCGACGGCGGTGCGGATTTGCCCGGAAGGGGCCGCCGCGAAATGCGTGGAAACGCCGCTCGAGGTAGAT
>JAJXZC010000707.1 GCA_021780275.1 Pseudomonadota bacterium | reverse complement strand
TTCTCCGCCGCCCGCGAGTTTTTCGACGCCGAAACGCTCCGCAAAGAGAGCCCGGACGGCCGGAATGAAGGATGTGCCGCCGGTCAGGAAGACACGGTCGATCTTTTCAGGCCCGACGCCGGACTTTTCCATCAACCGGTCCACGCAGCCGCCGATCTCCGCGAGTTCCGGCGCGACCCAGCGGTCGAAATCTCCCCGCGCGATATCCGCCTCGATGGCGATGGGCGCCGCGTTGAAGCTGAGATGAGCCTCAGCCGAGGCCGACAGCACGACCTTCGCCGCCTCCACGGCGCGATACATCTCGAAGCCCTTGTTCTCCTCGATGAGATGCGTGAGCGCTTCGATTTCGGCTGGAGCGTCCGACACCGGCAGGATTTCTTCGAGCATGCGTCGCGTCTTCTGGGTGTTGATGAAGCTCAACTGATGCCAGCGCTTCAGGCTGTCATAGAGCCAGGCGGGCATGGGCAGAACCTTGCTGCCTGTGCTTTTGTAAGACGAGCCGCGTCCCAGCCTCGGCGCGATCACATTCTCCACGATGCGCGCGTCGAAGGCGTCGCCCGCGATGCCGACACCCGAAACGCCGATAATGGTTTCGGCACGGTTCTTCACCTCGCGCATGCCCGGGCCGACATGCAGCAGACAGAAGTCGCTCGTACCGCCGCCAAAATCGCCGATCAGAACCAGCTCGTCATGATCGAGCCCCGCCTCATAGGCATAGGCGGCGGCCACCGGCTCGAACTCGAAATGAACATTGGCCAGCCCTGCACCTTCCAGTGATGCAAGCAGACGCGAGACGGCAAAATCGTCCTGCCCCTCCTGTGCCTGCCCGAGACTGTTGCGCACAAACCGCGCGGGCCGACCAACCACGATCGGCATGGTCTTGAGTTGCTCGATCAGATCGCCCGCATTGGGCGTCGCCTCGAGAAGGCGCGAGACGAGAAGGCCGATCAGATTTTCGAGCGTGTAGCGGCTGCTATAGATGCTGGTTGACGTGAAATCGGGATTGGCGAGATACGACTTGATCGACTGTATGAGGCGGCCTTCGGCACCGGGCTCCAGATATGCGTCGATGGCCGCGGGCCCTGCATAGGAAAGCGGCTTGCCGCGCCTATCGCGCTCGTCGGCATCGAAATAGAGGATGGACCGGAACGTCGAATGCTCCACGCCATTATGAAGGAGCGGAACGAGACGCGACGGACCTGTGGCGTCGGCCAGCGCCAAAGCGCTGTTCGTCGTGCCGAAGTCGAGGCCGATGAACATGAAATACCTCGCGCGTCCCGCTGACCGGGAACCGGCAGGGGCATCGCAATGTTGATGGAGACTGGTGATCGAAAAGGGCGCCGGTTCTAACCGAGCGGCAGCGCCCTGTCCAGAGACCGTATCACCAGCCCGCGCGAATATGGGATTGATGCGTGACGAGGCGCGAGGCTGGCAGATCGACATAGACGGTCGTGCCCACGCCCGGCGAACTCTCGATCATGAGCGAGCCGCCGTGTAGCTCCGTCAGGTGCTTGGCAAGCGGAAGACCGAGGCCCGTGCCTTCATGAGCGCGTGACAATGTGCCGTCGATCTGCGTGAAGGGTGCGAGCGCCTTGGGAATATCCGCCTCCGCAATGCCGATACCATGATCGATCACGGCGACGCGCAAGCGGCCCGGCTGAACCATTGCCTCGACACGGACGGCGCTGCCGTCGGCACTGAACTTCACCGCGTTCGACATCAGGTTGATAAGCACCTGCTTCAGGGCGCGCTCGTCGGCAACGAGCGAAATGGGCGGTGTTGGCAAGCTTATCTCGATGGAGATCGCCGCTTGTTGCGCCCGGTGCCGTACGATGCGGCAGGCGGAGGCGACGATGCCATCGAGATCCGTCTCGTCCTCGTGCAGCTTGAAATGCCCGGCCTCGATCTTCGAGAGGTCGAGAATGTCGTTGATGAGATTGAGCAGGTGGACACCGCTGTCATGAATGTCCTCGGCATATTCGCGATAGCGCGGATTGCCGACGGGTCCGAACAGCTCGCGCTCAAGCGCCTCGGAAAAGCCGATAATGGCGTTGAGCGGGGTGCGCAGCTCATGGCTCATATTGGCGAGGAATTCTGACTTGGAGCGGCTCGCCGCGGTCGCTTCGTCGCGCGCTTCGCGCAGGGCTTCCGCTTCCTTGCGCCGCGCAGTCACATCCTGAAGACCGATGAGGAGTGCGGGCAAACCCTGGAAGCGCACCAGAGCCGCTGTGATATGGGCCCAGATGATTGTGCCTTCGCTACCCAGAAGGCGTGCCTCGATCGGCCCGCGCAGACGGTTCCCCGCCGCCGCCTCGCCGAGCCGGCGCTTCATCTCTTCGTCGACAAAGAAGCGCCTCGCATCGATATGCGCGGCGTCCTATCCATTGAGACCGAAAAGGTCCAGAGCAGCCCGGTTTGCCTGAACGATGCGGTAAGTGGCGGGGTCGATCAGCGCCAGCGGCAGAGGCGCGGCGACGAAAATGCTCTGAAAGCTTTCCTCCGTCACCCGCGTCACACGTTGCGCTTCCTGCCGGACGGAGATTTCCTGCGTGAGCTGCTCGTTCAATTCCTTCTGATGCTCGATCGTCAGGAATTGATTGCGCCGCAGAGAGTTGGTGACGCGCATCGCCTGAAAGCCGACCACATTGGCGACCATGAGCAGCATGAATATCTGCATCGCCGAAATGAGCGACATATCCGGATAGAAGGCAATGACCGCCGTGAAGGCGACGCCGCATGCGATCGAAAGCGCGGCATTGTAGATGAGCCGGTTCGGCACGCC
>JAJXZC010000253.1 GCA_021780275.1 Pseudomonadota bacterium | reverse complement strand
CGCACCGGGCTCGACACCAATCGCACGCTCTGGGCGGGCTTTGCGCTTGAAAGCGCGGACCACAAGCTCTTCTTCGGCGGCGACTCGGGCTATGCCTCCGTCTTCAAGGAAATTGGCGAGCAATACGGGCCCTTCGACACAGCCCTCCTCGGTATCGGCGCCTACGAGCCCCGCGCAATGATGAAGGCCTCTCACGCGAACCCCGAAGAGGCGGTGCAGATGGGCCTCGACCTCAAGGCGCGGCGCGTCGTCGGCATGCATTGGGGCACGGTGCTTCTCACCGTCGAGCCGCCTTTCGAGCCGCCGGAGCGCTTTCTCAAGGCGGGCGCCGAAAAGGGCTTCGCGCCCAACGACGTATGGATCATGTCGATCGGCGAGACGCGGCGGCTCAAGGGCTGGCCCTCGAACGAATGAACGCCGCACAACTGAACCACTGCGTAACTTTGCGTAGATGAGGCGGCGCGCGCGCCGCGCTACACTCCCGCCGAACGAGACGGGAAATCATCATGGCTATTGTCGAAGACCGCGGGAGCATGGACTGGCTGAGGCAGCGTTTCCTCGCCAGCGGAAGCGCGGATGTCGGCTCCGAGGCGGGCCGTGTGCGCCTGCAGACGCTGGTGCTGCTGCGCTGGCTGGCGCTTGGCGGTCAGCTCGCGGCCATTCTCATCGTCCATTTCGGTATGGGATTTCCGCTGCCGCTCGGGCTTTGCCTGACGGCGATCGCCGCCTCCGCCTGGCTCAATGTCTTTCTCACCCATCGCTACCGCACGACGGTGCGCCTGCCGGACTGGCAGGCGGCGGTCTATTTCGCCATCGACCTGATGGAACTTGCGGTGCTGCTCTTCCTCACGGGCGGATTGCAGAATCCATTCGCGCTTCTCTTCATGGCGCCGGTGACGATCTCGGCGACGACGCTTTCGTTCCGCAGCACCATTGCGCTGCTCTCGCTCTCTTTCATCTATGTGACGCTGCTGGCCTTCTTCCACATGCCCCTGCCCTGGCGGCCGGGCGAACCCATCGCCCTGCCCTCGCTTTATATCGTCGGGCACTGGACGGCGATTTCGCTCGGCCTCGGCTTCATGGCGGCCTATGCATGGCGCATCTCGCAGGAGTCGCGGCGCATGTCGGCGGCCCTGTCGGCGACGCAATTCGTGCTGGCTCGTGCGCAGCGCCTTTCCGCGCTCGACGGTCTTGCCGCAGCGGCCGCGCATGAACTCGGCACGCCCCTCGGCACGATCTCGCTTGTCGCCAAGGAATTGCAGCGCGGCGGACTGAGCCCCGAAGAGATGACGGAAGATCTGGAACTGCTGCGCAGCCAGGCCGAACGCTGCAAGGACATTCTGTCGAAGCTTTCGCGCGAGCCGAAGGGCGAGGATGCGCTGTATTCGCGCCTGCCGCTCCATGTGCTGCTGGATGAGATCGTCAAACCGCATCGCGACATGGATGTGGCCTTCCGGATTTCCGTCGAGGCCGGCGAAGCGGACGTGCCGGAGCCGGAAATCTGGCGCCGGCCCGAGATACTCTACGGCCTCGGCAACTTCATCGAGAACGCCGCCGATTTCGCCCATGCCGAAGTCGCCGTCACCGTGGTCTATGACCGCCGCAACATCGCCATCTCGATCATGGATGACGGGCCGGGCTTCGCGCCCGACGTGATCGAGAAGATCGGCGAACCCTATGTGACGACGCGACCTCGTGCCGCACGCTCAAATGAGCCGGGAAGCGAGCATGAAGGCATGACGCTGCTCGAACGCTCGCGCGCCAAGGTGGAAATCTCCAATCGCACGGATGGCAAGCAGGGCGCGCTCGTCAAGGTCGTCTGGCCGCGCCAGGCGATCGAGGCCGATTCCGCCTTTCCGATGCCAGCCTGACATAGGGATTTTCCCTGAGTTGGCCTATTGCCGCAGGAAGGCCTAAAATCCAGCCAATCGAGACAGGCAGGCGAGCGCCTGCCATTTCGGCATGGAAGGAAGAGAGCGTGCAGCACATGGCGGAGAAAATCGAGGATCAGGGCGCGACGCCTTTCATTCCCGAAGACAAGACACTCCTTCTCGTCGATGACGACGTGCCGTTTCTGACACGCCTCGCCCGCGCCATGGAAGCACGCGGCTATGAAGTCACGACCGCAAACACGATCAAGGAAGGCCGCGAGCAGGCCCGCGC
This sequence comes from Pseudomonadota bacterium, assembly GCA_021780275.1. Next base: position 8,696 of record JAJXZC010000253.1, on the reverse strand, counting down.
GAAAAAGCCGGGCTTCGCCGTTGTCGACCTGCGCCTCGAAGACGGCAACGGCCTCGACGTCGTTGCCGCCATGCAGGAAGCACGGCCCGAAGCGCGCATCGTCGTGCTGACCGGTTACGGCAATATCGCGACGGCGGTTGCCGCCGTGAAGCTCGGCGCCGTCGATTATCTCGCCAAGCCGTCGGATGCCGACGCCATCGAAGCCGCGCTGCTTGCCAAGACCGGCGACAAGGCGCCGCCGCCCGAAAATCCGATGTCGGCGGATCGCGTGCGCTGGGAACATATTCAGCGCGTCTACGAACTCTGCGACCGCAACGTTTCGGAGACGGCCCGCCGGCTCAACATGCATCGGCGCACGCTGCAGCGCATCCTCGCCAAGCGCGCGCCGAAGTAGGAACGCCGCCTATTTCTTGACGGTCTGCTTGTAGTTCTGGGCGGGGTTGGATTTCATCGCCCTGTCGGACACGAACTTGCCCGTCTTGGCGCTCTTGTTCACGGTCTTGGCACCACCGGAACCTGCTTTCTTGCCTGCCATTTTCTCCTCCTCTTAAGCGGTGAAAACGAGACTCGACGCAGGAGAAGAGTGCAGGAACAACCTTGCTCGCGTCAACAACGCCGACGCATCACTCCGAATCCAGAATCCGGAACACGCGCCTTGCGGCGACGCGGGCATATTGCAGCGTCAGCGCCTTGCGCCGCGCGGCAGGCAGCGACACGTCGTGCTCTCCTTCGCGCAGGATTTCCGCATCATATTTGTCGGCGATGATGAGACCGACATCGAGCGGGATGACCTCGCGCGGAAAATCCGGCGGCACGGCGAAGAAAAAGCGGTCGCAAAAATCGAGATAATCCTCCCACTTTCCATCCGTCAGATAGTCGGTGAGGCTCGACTTGATCTCGATGATGATGATCTCGCCCTTGGGGCCCATCGCGATGATGTCGGCGCGGCGGCCCGTGGGGAGCGTGAGCTCGGTGAGCGCGGCGTAATTCATCTGCGCGAGAAGGCGCCCGCAGCCGCGCTGCACGGCGGCCGCCGTCGCGGATTGGCGTCCGTCGAAGAGACGAAATGCGTCCTCTGTTTCGTCGCTGAAATTGACCATCGGGCTCAAGCTACGCTTTGGCAGCCAAACTGTTCAAGGCGTCAATCCAGCCCGGCCTGAGCGAGCGCTTCGTCGAGCCATTGGCGGCGGCGAAGCCCTTCGCGCGGATGGCCGCTTTCTCCGCCAATCGCCAGCGAAATGGCGGCATTGACGGCGACCGCGAGCCGATAGCGCTGCATGTTCGGCATGGCGCCCGATGCCGCCGCATAGCCGCGGAAAACGGCGTCGCGCAGCGGGCCGGCATTCTCGAAATGCCTGAGATCGGCTTCCGGCGCGCCGATGCCCGCTTCGGCAAAATCGATGAAAGCGATACCGCTCCGGCGATCTTCGAGCACATTGGAGAGATTGAGATCGCCATGAAGGAAGACAGGCTGAGGCGCATCGCGACGCCAGACCTCCTTCAGCGCTTCGAGCTTGCGGCGCTGCTCCGCCCCGCTGATCCGCGACATGGCCTCGTCGAGGCTGCGCATCAGGCTGTCGCCCAGCTTCGCGACCTCGGGCACCAGCGCCACCGTGAGACGGTGAAAATCGGCAATCGCCGCGCCGAGATCCTCGCCGAAACGGTCTCTCTCGCTCGACGCGCGGCCGAAGAAACCCGCCTCCTCCATATGCCGGCCGGGCATCCTTTCACACCTGAGCCAGCCCGCGAGGGGCGGACCCGAATAGCTGCTGCCGAACCCCCAGGGATCGTCCCAGAGCCCATGGCCGACGAGCTTCGGCACGCGAAGGCGAGGCCCTGAGAAGTCGCCGAGCAGACGCAGCGCTGCCGCCTCGCGAATGATCTTGCTCTCGCCGGAGCCGAGCCCGCCATGGCGGCGCGTCAGCTTCAGCACGGTGCCGTCGCCGAGATCGTAGACGCTGCCCCACAGCCCCTCGCTGACAAGATGCCAGGGCGGCGGCGGAAGGCCCTCGAGTTTTTCGGCGATCTTCGCCTGAAAGGCGTCGCTTGTGGTCTGGTCGAACATGGTCGCGACTCTATCAGCCCCCTCACCCGCGCAAGACAAAAAAGGGCGGCCCCGCAGGACCGCCCTTTCCATCTGTTTGACGTCTCTATGCGTTATTCCGCGGCGACGGTCTGCGCCGTCTTCTTCGCCCCGAAATTGACGGTCTTGAGGAAGGCGATGCCCTGCTCCGCGATATCGTCGCCGACCATGCGATCGTCTTCGTTCTTCAACTCGTCCATGTCGACATAGATCGCATAGAAGGCCTTGGTGCGGTCGGTGATGATGCCCGCCTTGAGGAGCGTCTTCACCAGCACGCGGAAGACGTTGGCCGCATCCTTCATGCCTTCGCGGCGGTCTTCATCCGTCACCGCTTCGAGCATCTCGGCCTGCACGACCTTCCAGTCGAGACCGAAATCGGCATAGATGACCTTCTTCTGCTCGGGGTTCACGAGGTTGAAGAGCAGCGTCTGGAAGACGTTGGCTGCCCAGTCCTCGATGATGTCGCGCTCTTCCTGGGTGAGCTTCGGGATCGTGCGGTCGGCCCAGATCTTGCCGAACTTGTGGTGGAAGGCCTCGTCCGTCATGGCGAGCTGGCAGAGCTTCACGAGAAGCGGATCGCGCGCCGTGTTGAAGAAGGTCGCGAAGGTGCCCATCGCCAGACCTTCGACGAGGAGCTGCATGCCGACGATCTTCTTGTAGACCTCTTTGGCATTGACCATCTCGGAGAGAAGGTTGCCAAGCGTCTCGCCGACGGGAAGGGGCTTGCCCCAGCGCGACTTCACGTAGGCCGCGAAGGCCGTCACATGGCGGGCCTCTTCGCGGGCCTGGTTCGCGGCATATTCCTGCGCGCCCGGATCGAGAAGGATGTGGCAAAGCGAGGCCGAAAGGTTCAGAGCGCCCTGCTCACCATGAAGGATCGCCGACATCATCCAGCGCGCCGTCTCGTTGGTGAAGCGGATCTTCTCCTTCTCGGAAAGGGCCGCAAAACAGGGCAACGTCAGTTCCGGCACCAGATCGGGCGAGATCATCATCTCGTTTTCCTGATCGAAGGGCTCGGTGAAGTCGATATAGCGCGGGTCGACCGGGTCCCAGAAATGGTCGTGGGTGGCCGAAATGATCTTGTCGAAGGCGCCGGAGCGGCGGTTGTAGCGCTCGACATTCATCATCGCCTCGAAATCGTCGGGCGAGACGGCTTCGTAGGCGTTGTCCTTCGTGATCTGACGGGCTTCGGTCATGCCTTTTTCTCCCTGATGGCTGGGCGGTCCGCCGAGGCGCCGCCTTAAGTCACATTTAGAGTAGGGATTAGTCGCCGGATTTTGCTATAGGGAAAATGACGGATGCGTCAACTTTACGCGGGTCGCTAAAATATGAAAATGACGCATCTGTCATCTTTTTTTCTGGCGTCAGCCTTCCCAAGGGTTATGCTCATTTCAACGACACAAAAATGCGGAGGAGAGATACATGGGAATTGCCTTCAAGACGTCGGGCCTCAGCACGGCGGAGGCCGTTGAAGAGGCCTATTCGGTTCCGCTTTCGGAAATCGACGTCGCCAATCCGGAATTGTTCCGTACAAACCAGATGTGGCCCTATTTCGAGCGCCTCCGTAAGGAAGCGCCGGTGCATTATTGCGCGACGAACGAAGAGGCTGGTCCGTACTGGTCGGTGACGAAGTACAACGACATCGTGGCCGTCGACACGAACCATCAGGTCTTCTCGTCGGAAGGCGGCATCACGCTGCGCGACGCGGATGAAGACTTCAAGCTTCCGATGTTCATCGCGATGGATCCGCCGAAGCATGACGACCAGCGCAAGACCGTGAGCCCGATCGTTGCGCCGGCGAACCTTGCCAAGCTCGAGGGCCTCATCCGCGAACGCGCCGGCAAGATTCTCGACTCGCTGCCCGAGAACGAACCTTTCAACTGGGTGGATCGCGTTTCGATCGAGCTGACGACGCAGATGCTCGCCACTCTGTTCGACTTCCCCTTCGAGGAACGCCGCAAGCTGACGCGCTGGTCGGACGTGGCGACCGCGACGGTCGAATCCGGCGTCATCGAGTCGGAAGAACAGCGCCGCGCCGAGCTTCTGGAATGCGCCGAATATTTCATGGGTCTCTGGAACGAGCGCGTCAATGCGCGCGAGCCGGGCAATGACCTGATCTCCATGCTCGCGCATGGCGAGGCGACCCGGAACATGGACAAGATGGAATATCTTGGAAACCTGATCCTGCTGATCGTCGGCGGCAACGATACGACGCGCAACTCGATCTCGGGCGGCCTCTACGGCCTCAACCTGTTCCCCGACCAGTACAAGAAGCTGCGGGAGCAGGGCCCCGGCATCGTCCCCAACATGGTGTCGGAAATCATCCGCTGGCAGACGCCGCTCGCCTATATGCGCCGCACCGCGCTGCAGGATTTCGAGCTCAGCGGCCAGAAGATCCGCAAGGGCGAAAAGGTCGCCATGTGGTACGTCTCGGGCAACCGCGACGACGAGGTGATCGAGAATCCGAACCAGCTGGTCATCGACCGTCCGCGGGCGCGTCAGCATATTTCCTTCGGCTTCGGCATTCATCGTTGCGTCGGCAACCGCCTTGCCGAGATGCAGCTCCGCATCATCTGGGAAGAAATCCTGAAGCGTTGGCCGAACGAGCCGATCGAGGTTCTTGCCGAACCCCGCCGCGTGCATTCGAGCTTCGTGAAGGGCTATGAGGAGCTGATGGTTCAGCTTCCGAAGCGGCAGTAAGACATGTAGCGCCGGGGCGGAAACATCCCCGGCCCTTGTCGACATCGCAGGCAAACAAAAAGGGCGGCTCCGCGGAGCCGCCCTTTCTTATTCATGCCTGCCGGATTATTCGGCGGCCGAGATCGTGACGTTACGCAGCGCGTCCACATTGGTGCCGAAATTGATCTTCTGGAGGAAGCGGATGCCGTCCTCGGCGATATCGTCGCCGACCATGCGATCGCCTTCGCCCTTCAGCTCGTCCATGTCGACATAGACCGCATAGAAGGCCTTGGTGCGCTCGGTGATGATGCCGGCCTTCAGCAGCGTCTTGATGAGAACGCGGAAGATGTTGGTCGACTGCTTCATGTCCTCGCGGCGCTTCTCGTCCGAGATCGCTTCGATCATCTCGTTCTGGACCTGCTGCCACTCGAGACCGAACTCGCCGTAGAGGATCTTCTTCTGCTCGGGGTTCACGAGGTTGAAGAGAAGCGTCTGGAAGCAGGACGCCGCCCAGTCCTCGATGATCTCCTGCTCTTCCTTGCTGAGCTTCGGAATGGTGCGGTCAGCCCAGATCTTGCCGAACTTGTGGTGGAAGGCTTCGTCCGTCATGACGAGCTGCGTCAGCTTCACGAGGAGCGGATCGCGGGCCGTCGAATAGAGCATCGCGAAGGCGCCCATGGCGAGGCCTTCGACCAGCATCTGCATGCCGACGATCTTCTTGTAGACTTCCGGCGCGCCGACGATGTCGGTGAGGAGGTCGCCCAGCGTCTGGCCGACGGGCAGGGGCTTGCCCCAACGCGCCTGGACATATTTCGCGAAAGCCGTGACGTGGCGGGCCTCTTCGCGCGTCTGGTTCGCGGCATATTCCTGCGCGCCCGGATCGCGGAGAATGTGGCAGAGCGAGGCGGAGAGGTTCAGCGCGCCCTGTTCGCCATGAAGAATGGCCGAGAGAATCCAGCGGGCCGACTCATTGGCGAAGCGCACGCGCTGCTTCTGCGTCAGAGCCTGGAAGCTCGGGAGCGTCAGTTCGAGAACCAGCTCCTCGGGGAGAATCATCTCGTTCTCGATGTCGAAGCCTTCCGAGAAGTCGATGTACTTCGTGTCCAGCGGATCCCAGAAATGGTCGTGGGTCGCGGAGATGATCTTGTCGAACGCCGTCGAACGGGCGCCGTAGCGCTCCACGTCCATCATCGACGGGAAATCGTCGGGAGCGACGGCGTCGTAGGCATTGTCTTTGGTGATCTGGCGCACTTCGCTCATGAAATCCTCCATTCGAGCGCCGGTCGGCAGGGCCGCCGGACACATTAAAGGCGCGCGCGGCATTCTGCTGGCCGCGCGATCTTGATGCCAAAGATAAGCAGTCTCATTTTCAGGTCAAGAAAAAATGACGGAGGCGTCAGGTTTGTGAAGGATTCCTTAGTTTCACAATTGTAAATTGTGTAATTTGCCAAGCTCGTGCTATCGATAATGCCAGAGGGAAAGAGACCATCCCGGTCGGAACGCGGTGGGGGCCGTCGGCCGACCAAGAAGGATGGCGCAAGGGGAGGGGTAGTCCTGCCGGATTACATGAAAGGCGCTGCGGTAAACGCTGGCGCGCATGCCTGTCGGCAACCTCCGACGCGAACCGGATGATTGCACCGGTCGGCTGTCACATGCCCGCGAGGGCGTGAGGCCGAACCGGATGCGAGTTGATTTTGGCTTCGTAACCGGGCCTGCCTTCCGCTTGAGGACGGCAGGACAGAGACAGGTATGCTCCAATGATCAAGTTTCTCGAGAATCTGATCTTCAGGCTCCGCGTCGTCATCCTTGCGACGCTCGCATGCGTCACGGCCCTTGGGCTCTACTTCGCCTTCCAGCTCCACATGACGGCGGGCTTCGACAAGCAACTGCCGATTGGTCATGAGTACATCAAGACCTTCCAGCAATATCGCGACCAGCTCTTCGGCTCGAACCGCATCATCGTGGTCCTGGAGCCGAAGCAGGGCACGATCTGGAACAAGGACTTCTTCAAGGTCTACAAGAACCTCACCGACGAAATCTTCTTCCTGCCCGGCGTGTCGCGTCCGACCGTCACCTCGCTCTGGACGCCCAATACGCGCTACCGCGAAATCACCGAGGACGGCATCAGCGCCGAGGACGTGATCTCCGGCAAGGTCACCGCCGACACGATGACGCCGAAGGCGCTGGCCAAGATCGAGAGCAACGTCATTCGCGGCGGCTTTGTCGGCCGCCTCGTATCGAACGATTTCACCGCCGCAATGGTCTCGGCGGAATTGCAGGACTACGACCCCTCGACCGGCCAGAAGCTCGACTACTTCGATTTGGCCGACAAGCTTGAAAAGCAGATCCGCGAGAAATATGAGAGCGACCAGTATACGGTCCGCATCATCGGCTTCGCGAAATCGGTGGGCGATATCGCCGCCGGCGCCAACGGCGTTCTCCTCTTCTTCCTGATCGCCTTCCTGCTCACCGCACTTTCCGTCTATCTCTATTCGCGCTCGGTGCTGCTCACCTTCGCCACGCTCTTTTCCTCGCTCACTTCGGTCGTCTGGCAATTCGCGCTGCTGAATCTGCTCGGCTACGGCCTCGATCCGCTGGCGATCCTCGTTCCCTTCCTCGTCTTCGCCATCGGCGTCAGCCATGGTGTGCAGCAGATCAACCTCATCACGGCTGAACTGAGCAACGGCGCGACGAGCGAGGAGGCGGCGAGGGCGAGCTTTTCTGGACTTCTGGTGCCCGGAACCATGGCGCTCACCACGGCGCTTGTCGGCTTCGCAACGCTTTATCTCATCCCCGTGGGCATGATCCGCGAACTGGCCATCACGGCCTCGATCGGTGTCGCGCTCAAGATCATCACCAACCTCATCATGCTGCCGCTCGTCGTCAGCTACATGACCTTCGACAAGGGCTTCACGGCGCGCGTCACGCGCTCGCGCGAATTCCGCCTGAAGATCATGCGCCATCTCGGCAAGGTGGCCGAGCCGCGCACCGCGATTGCCGTGCTCGTCGTCTCATTCACGCTTTTCGGCTTTGCGGCCTGGGAGAGCCGCAACCGGCATGTCGGAGCGCTTCATGCGGGTGCGCCGGAACTGCGGGAGGACTCGCGCTACAATGTCGACTCGCGCGACATCGCATCAAAGTTCGCGCTCGGCCTCAACCAGCTCACTGTCGTCATCGAAACGCAGCCTGACGCCTGCGTCGATTATCCGACGCTCAAGTTCCTCGACCAGTTCTCCTGGTACATGGAAAATACGCCGGGCGTGAGCCTCGTCGTATCGCTGCCCTTCGCGGTCAAGTCGTCGGCAGCGGGCTGGAACGAGGGCAACCTCAAATGGCAGGCCATCCCGCGCAACAAGGATGCGCTCGCGCAGGCCGTTGCGTCCGTACCCGGACAAAGCGCCATGATGAATCAGGCGTGCTCGTTGCTCCCGCATCTCATCTATCTGAAGGATGCGAAAGCGACGACCATCGCCACCGTGGTCGCCGCGGTCAAGGAATTCCGTGCCACCCATCAGTTGAAGGGCGTCAATATCCGCCTCGCCTCGGGCAATATGGGCGTGCAGGCTGCGGTGAACGAAGAAATCTCGCAATCCGAACTGCCGATGATGATCTGGGTCTATGTGGTCATCATCGCGCTCGTCACGCTGACCTATCGCGACTGGCGGGCCGTCATCGCCTGCTGCCTGCCGCTCACCTTCGCCACCTTCTTCGGCTACTGGTTCATGGAGGTGCTGCAGATCGGCCTCACCGTCGCCACCCTGCCGGTCATGGTGCTCGCGGTCGGCATCGGCGTCGACTACGCCTTCTATATCTACAACCGCATCCAGTTCCATCTGGCGGAGGGCCGGAACATCACGGAGTGCTTCCAGCTGGCCCTTCTCGAAACCGGCATGGCGACCTTCTTCACCGCCATCACGCTGGCCATCGGTGTCTC
>JAJXZC010000791.1 GCA_021780275.1 Pseudomonadota bacterium | reverse complement strand
CGGAATGTCGATGCGCGAAACAGGATCGGTCGTGAAAATGCGGACGAGCCTTCCGGGCTCCAGCCTTTCCAGCCGCTTCTTCGCGCGCAGCACCGGGATCGGACATTTCTGCCCCATCACATCCAGTAGCACCTCTGGCCCGCACTCTCCGTCGACCTCATTTTCAGGGGCGTCGCCCATCGGTATCCTCTCCGCGAAACGGCCCGGATAATCGCCCCTAAAGCATCGCCTGTCACCCCGGTGGCGGAGATTTCCCCTGTTCCGGGGCTTTCCTTGACCTGGCTGAGCCTTGGCGGGCATAACTGGCGCCGCGGCAAACAACTACGAAACGTTGGGGAAACTGGAGCGCGGAATGGGCTTTTTCAGGCGGATCAGGAACGAGATCATCTATGTCCGTGCGGCGCTTAGAACCCTGAACAGGGTCGGCGACATCTACAAGACGCCGGACAGGACCTTCCCCGACATGATCGAGGAACTTGCGAAGTCCAAGCCCGGCAATGTCGCGATCTATTTCGAAGACCGGAAGATCACCTTCCGCGAGCTCGACGAGGCCGCGAACCGCTATGCGCGCTGGGCGATGGCGCAGGGCATCGGACGTGGCGATGTCGTCGCGCTGCTGATGGAGAACAGGGCGGAATATGTGATCGCCTGGCTCGGCATCATGAAGGCGGGCGCGGCGGCGGCGCTCATCAACAGCAATCTCGTCAAGGGGCCGCTGGCGCACAGCCTGAACATATCCGGCGCGACGCATCTCGTCCTCGGCTCCGAACTCGCCGATGCCTATGCGACCGCGGTCGATCAGCTCGAGCGCCCCTTCACCGTCTGGGCGACGGGCGCGCAGCTTGCCGGCACGCAGAACCTCGATGCCGCCCTCGCGCAGCAATCTGGCGATCCGCTTCCCGCCGATACGCGCAAGGGGCTGACGCTCAACGACAATGCGCTCTTCATCTATACGAGCGGCACGACCGGAAATCCCAAGGCCGCGCGGCTTCCGCACGCCCGCGTGCTGACCATGATGAACGGCTTCTCCGCTGGCGCGAACGCCACGGAGAGCGACCGCATGTATATCGCCATGCCGCTCTATCATTCGGCGGGCGGGGTCTGCGCCGTCGGCACGACGCTGACGGTGGGCGGCTCGATCATCATTCGCCGCAAATTCTCGGCGCGTGAGTTCTTCACCGACTGCCGCAAATACGATGCGACGATGTTTCAGTATATCGGCGAGCTTTGCCGCTATCTGCTCAACACCGAAAAGCAGCCCAAGGAAAACCGCCACAAGATACGCCTTGCCATCGGCAACGGTCTTCGCCCGGAAATCTGGCCGGCCTTCCAGAAGCGTTTCAAGGTGCCTCACATTCTCGAATTCTACGGCGCGACCGAAGGCAATGTGGCGCTGATGAATTATGACGGCACGGTGGGATCGGTCGGTCGCGTTCCGGCCTGGGCGAGGAAGCGCTTCAACGTCGAGCTTGCGCGCTTCGATCTCGAAACCGAGATGCCGGTGCGCGGCACTGATGGCTTCTGCATCAAATGCGCACCCGGCGAGGCGGGCGAGGCGATTGGCAAGATCTCGAACGATCCCAACACGCCGACGGGCCGCTTCGACGGCTATGCGAAAAAGGAAGAGACCGAGAAGAAGATCCTGCGCGACGTCTTCGAGAAGGGTGATGCCTGGTTCCGCACAGGCGACCTCTTGCGGCAGGACGAGCTGGGCTATTTCTATTTTGTCGACCGCATCGGCGACACCTTCCGCTGGAAGGGCGAGAACGTATCGACCGCGGAAGTCTCGGAAGCGATCTCGGTTTTCCCCGGCATTCAGGAAGCGAATGTCTATGGGGTTCACGTTCCAGGTGCGGATGGCCGTGCCGGCATGGCGACGGTCGTTGCGGACAAGAGCTTCGACATCGACAAGTTCCAGAAGCATATCGACAAGGAGCTGCCCGAATATGCGCGGCCTCTCTTCATCCGCATGAGCGAAGGCATGGAGATCACCGGCACCTTCAAACAGCGCAAGGTGGAGCTGGTGAAGGAAGGCTTCGATCCGCGCGAAATCAAGGACGCGATCTATTTCCGTTCGCCTGTGGACGGTCATTTCGTGCATGTCGATGCGGCGCTTTACGAGCGCATCTGCGGCGGCGAAATCAGGATTTGAGGTCGGTCGGCTCCCAAATGAAAAGGGCGGCTCGAAAGAGCCGCCCTTTTGCTTGTCCGTTGCGCGTCGCTTACTGCGCCGCGTCCGTCTTCTTGTCGAGGCCCATGGCGGCGAGGATTTCGGGGCGGATGTTTTCCGTGCCCTTCTTCTCGACATGCTGGGCGACGCGGGCGCCGACAGCCATCATGGCCTGGCCCATGAAGCTCTCGCGATTGTCCTTGGCCCAGTTGAGCGAGACGTCGCGATTGTCGTTGAGGTTCTGGAACTTCGGGGCGACATAGCGCGCCATCAGTTCGTAGGAGCGCTTCGTGTTCTCCCAGTTGGCCCAGTTATGCGCGAGCTGCATGAAGCAGCCGAAGCCGCCCGACTGCTGCTGAAGGCGCTCGATCTGTGCAATCGCGTCTTCCGGCGTGCCGATGACGGCCATGCCCGAGGCGATGAGCGCATCGACGGGGTCCGAACCATCGGTGGGCGCGAGCGGTAGGGCCGCCACTTCGCGGAAGTAGTAGAGCCACTTGTCGAGGCCGAAGCGCACATTCTCGCGGGCTTTCTCGCGCGTCTCGGCGATATGCACCGGGCCGACGAGGCGCCAGCCGGAACGGTCGATCGTCTTGCCGTTGTCCTTCGCCGTGTC
>JAJXZC010000239.1 GCA_021780275.1 Pseudomonadota bacterium | reverse complement strand
CGCCTGCCTCGCGCTGAATGTTCCTGATCTCGTCGCGAAGCTGCACACGAACCTTGGCATCGAGTGCGGATAGAGGTTCATCGAGCAGCAGCAGTGCGGGCCGGATTGCGAGCGCGCGCGCCAGCGCCACGCGCTGCTGTTGTCCCCCGGACAGTTGAGAGGGATATTTCTGCATATGATCGGCGAGGCCGACCAGCGCGAGCATGTCCCTGGCGCGCGACAGCTGTTCCTTCGCCGCGAGCTTGCGAATGCGCAGGCCGAAACGCACATTGTCGAGCGCCGTCATGTTCGGAAAGAGGCTATAGGCCTGAAACACCATGCCCATGCCGCGCTGTGCTGCGGACACGGGTGTTATCTCTCGACCGTCCAGCAACAGCCGGCCGGTATCAGGCGACTCGAACCCGGCAATGATTCTGAGCAGGGTCGTCTTTCCGCAGCCCGACGGCCCGAGCAGCGAAAGAAATTCCCCGTGCCCGATCGACAGCGAGACATTGCTCAGAATGTTGCGGTTGCCGTAGTGCTTGGAAAGGCCTTCGATTGCGAGATAGCTCATCAACGTGTTCCGCCGATTTCTGCACGTTCACGCCCGCCAAGCAGCACGCCCATCATGGCGGCCCAAGTAATGAGAAAGCTCAGCAATGTCAGCGCCGCCGCTTCTGTGGGGTAGCTCTGGCCGATAAAGGCGATGAATACGGCAAAGGTTTTGAAGAGAAGGATGTTGGCGAAAGTGAATTCGCCCATCGCAATGGCGACGGTAAGGAGTGCGGCGCCGACAAGCGCCGTCGTGAGATTGGGCAGGACAACCCGGAAGACCAGGGTTCCCCATCCGGCGCCGAGGCTCTGCGCGGCCTCGCTCAGCGTCCGGATATCCAGCGCGCCAAGGCCGACATCGAGCGTGCGGTAGGTATAGGGCAGCGTCATGACCACATAGGGAATGACGAGGTAATGCGGCGTCGACACGAGCCATTCAGGGCCCGTGTAGAGCGCCGACATGCCGGCCACCAGGACGATCGGCGGAATGACGAAGGGCAGCGCCGAGATCACGTCGAAGACCGCTTTCAGGCGAGGCAGCCTCAGATGCATCCAGAATATGGCAGGCACGAGAATGACGAGGCTCGCAAGCACGGTCTCGACGGCCAGTTCGAACGAGAGCGCAAGACTCGTCCAGAGTTCGTCCTGATTGAAGAGTGCGGTGTAGCCGTCGAAGCCGTAGCGATTGCTTCCCTGCCAGAGGCTGAAGACGCCCGTTGCGACGAGCGGAATGGCGAAATAGAGGCCCACCAGTCCAAGAAATATCTTGCGTCCGAACTTCATCGGCCGGTCCATCGTTTGAGTCGTCGCGAGGCCAACTGGTGGAAGAGCATGACAAGGCCCATCACGACGATCATGCCGAGGGCAAGCGCCGCGCCAGCTTGCGGCGCGAGCATCACATTGCCGGAAAGGACATTGCTGATTTCGATGGGAACAAGAGATAACGCGCCCGAGGTGAGTGCGTAGGGCGTTGCATAGGCTGAGAACGCGTTACCGAAAAGAAGAACGAAGGCGGAGGCGAGCGAGGGCATCAGGATTGGCAGGCCGACCATGCGCCAATATTGGAGTGGCGTCGCGCCAAGCCCCTCGGCTGCCTCGCGCCACTCTTTGCGTAAGCCTTCGACGGCAGGCGTGATGACGATCAGCATCAGCGGAATCTGGAAGTAGGCATAGACGAGAACGAGGCCGGGCAATCCGTAAAGACTGAAGCCGAGACGATAGATGTCGAGTCCGGCCTGTTTGAACCACAAGGTGATCATGCCGAGACTTCCGACTGTCGCGACAAAGGCGAACGCCAGCGGCACACCTGCAAAGTTGGCTGCGACCGCGCTGAACGCCCTGACGAAGGAGCGCGCTGAGTTCTCTCTGCCGCAGACGAGGTAGGCGGTAATGCCGCCCACAACCGTGCCGAGGAGCGCCGACGCTCCAGAAAGAAGGATGGAGTTTTCGAAAGCCGCGCTGCTATCGGCCAATCCTTCCAGGTAGGTGAGTGTGAAATTGCCGCTCTCGTCGCGGAAGGCGGAGAGAAGAAGCTGCCCCGCCGGCAGGATGAGGAAAGACAAAACAAAGAGGATCAATGGCCCGATGAAAATGACGGGCAGAGCGCGACGCCGCCAGCGCCGCATCGACGTTCCGCTCATGTCCTGACCTGTTTGGCCCATTCCGTAGCGAGTGTCTTCTGCGCTTTGGTTGTCTGTTCGATGGTCGGAAAGCGGACGGACTTGTAGGATTCGGGGGAGGGCAACTGGGCGAGGAGCGCCTCCGGGATCGCATTGCGACTCACCAGGTCGGCAAAGCGAACCGGATGCGCAAAGCCCTCGAGGAAAAGAAGCTGGCCTTCATCTGAATAGAGGAACTCCATCCAGAGACGAGCCGCTGACGGATGCGGCGCAAATGCGCTGAGCGCCTGGCAATAGTAGTTGCCGAAGGGAGCAGCGTCGTCGGGAATGATCGTCGCCACGTCGGCGAGGCCGCCCGCCTTCTTCATCTGGGCAAGGTTGAGGTAGTCCCAGTTGATGACGATGGGCGTCTGGCCGGATGTTAGGCTTGCAGGGGTAGCCGCGACGGGTGTGAAATTTCCGCTTGCCGCAAGCTCCGCAAAAAAGGTGATGCCGGGTGCTATGTCGTCGAGCGAGCCGCCATTGGCCAGTGCCGCGGCGAAGACGCCGGCAAAGGCAGCGCCCGCGCCAAGCGGACTGCCATTGAGCGCGATCATGCCCCTGTATTCCGGCTTCCTGAGATCGGACCAGCTTCGCGG
>JAJXZC010000665.1 GCA_021780275.1 Pseudomonadota bacterium | reverse complement strand
CTCATATCGCGCAATGACCGCGCGGAAAAAACTGTCGGCAAGGTTCGCGCGATTGGCATGGGTCGATGCCCGCGTCACCGCGCATGTCGCCTCCGCCAGCAGCCGCCGCAGGATCGGCACCGGGCGCGGAGTCGTCGTCACGACCTGTCGCGGTCGCTCGCCAAGCCGCAGCCCGAATTGCAGCATGTCCCATGTCTCTTCGGCATAGCGCCATTTCGCCAGCTCGTCGGCCCAGGCCGCATCGAATTGCGGACCACGCAACGACTCCGGCTCGGTCGCGGAGAAAGCCTGCGCCACCGCGCCGTTGGGCCATAGCACCCGCCTGCGCGAGGCCTCGTAGCGCGGCCGACCTCCGCGCAGCCCGATGGCGCGAAGCCCCGAAGGCCCGTCGATCATCACCTCGCGCACATCGCCGAAAGTCTCGCCGATCAGCGCGATACGGCCCGCCCGCGCACCTTCGACTTCGCCACGCACCCATTCCGCACCCGAGCGCGTCTTTCCGGCGCCGCGCCCGCCAAGCACCAGCCATGTCGTCCACATACCCTCAGGCGCAAGCTGATCGTCCCGCGCCCAGAAAGGCCAATGCTCCATCAGCCATTCCGTTTCAGCCGGACTGAGCGTCTCCAGAAACATCACTCTCAACCGCGGCGGCAGCGAGCCGAGCGAGGCGGCGTTGAAGCTCGGTTCTGAGCGCATCGCCGTCCTCATCCTTCTTCTTGTCCGTCTTTTCCTTGCCGGACTTCATGTCCTTCAGCTTTTCGAGCGAGCGCACCAGCGAGGAAAGCCGCCGCGCGTCGCGCTCTTTCTCGCTCGCCTCGCGCTTCTTCGTGCTCTCGCCCTCGATCGCCTCGATCTCCCGCGCGATGAGCCGCTTCAGCCGTGTCGCGAGGCTCGACGGTTTCATCGCAGCGCCAGTCAGCTCCGCCGAAGGCCCCGGCGGTTTCGGCGGCGCCGTTCGCGCACGCCAGCCTTCCCGCCGCGCCCGCGCGATCAGCGCCTGCCGGTTGACACCTGCCGCCTTGGCCGTGTCGGCGAGCGGCACCGAAACGTCTTCATAAGCGGCGCGTATCTTTGCCCAGTCGGGCTCCTTGCGTTTCGCCTTCGTCGCCATTCGTTTGACCAATAAAAAAAGCCCTCCTTTGCGGGGAGGGCTTCGGGCAGAGTTTCCGATATGACCAATCAGATGGTTTCGAGCGTCACGCTCTTCAAGAGGAAAAGATCATCAGTTGACGAATTTTCCATATCAAGCGACGCGCGCCCTGTTGGACGCAGTTCCGGATATGGACAAACAGATGGTTCAGAGCGGCGCGCTCGTCAAGGCCCGTCCTATCATCCGCCGACAAATCTTTTTCGCCGGTGACTTATCCCCGCGCGGACGAATCTCTCAATCCGCGATCAGCTTCGGCCAGTCGACGATGTAGTCGCAGATGTCGTCGAAATCGACTTCTTCCTCGGAGATCACCTTGCCGCGCACCGACATGCCCGCACGGTGGACGCTTTCCGTCTCGCCGGAGACCAGCGGATGCCAGCTCGGCAGGTCCTTGCCCTCCGCGATCAGCCGGTAGGCGCAGGATGGCGGCATCCAGCTCACCTCGTAAATGACTTCCGGCGTCAGTTGCACGCAGTCCGGCACATGCTTCGAGCGGTTGGGATAGTCCTTGCAGCGGCAGCTGTCGCAGTCGAGCAACTTGCAGACCGAGCTGGTGAAGGAAATCTCCAGCGTGTCCTCGTCCTCGAGTTTGACGAGGCAGCATTTCGCGCAGCCGTCGCAAAGTGATTCCCACTCCTTGCGGGTCATCTCTTCGAGCGTCTTGCGTTTCCAGAAGGGTTCCAGGTCGGTCTTTCGTTTCATCCGCGCACAAAAACCCGCCGGCGCTTCCCGGTCAAGTGTCCCGTCCAACATTGAGCCACAATTGCGGCATGCATAATCCCAATCCCGCCCTAATCCCGGCGCAATGCGGCGGAATCCTGCGCCGGCTGCGGCTCCGGACCGCATGGAGCTTCGTCCGGATGCCCAGGCAGGGGGTTTCAAGGTGTCAGACCAGAACGACGAACGACAGGCCGAAGCGGCTGATCTCGACGCAGCCGCGCGTCGCCGCCGCATAACCCGGCTGGCGATCCGCGCGGGCGCCTTTGCCGCCAGCGCAGGCGTCATTCTGGTCGCCCTTCTCGTTTTCGTCACCATCCCCAAGATCCAGCGCGAAATGGATATGGGGCCCACCGCGGCGCTGGCCGTCACGGTGCTCGACGTAGAAGGCACGGAGATCGGCAGCCGCGGCGGAACCACCGCGCCCGTCGTCCCGCTCACAGAACTCCCGCCCTATCTGGTGAAGGCCTTTCTCGCCACCGAGGACCGCCGCTTCTATTCCCATTGGGGCGTTGACCTGCGCGGCATAGCGCGCGCGACATGGGTGAACCTTCGCTCCGGAGGCTTCGTCGAGGGCGGCTCCACCATCACCCAGCAGCTTGCGAAGAACCTCTATCTCGATTCCGACCGCACGCTCTGGCGCAAGGCGCAGGAGGCGCTGATCGCCATCTGGCTCGAAAGCCACATGACGAAGGACGAGATCCTCACTCTCTATCTCAATCGCGTTTATATGGGCGCGGGCAATTACGGCGTCGACGCCGCAGCGCATTATTACTTCGGCAAGAGCGCCCGCGATGTTTCGCTCGCAGAATCCGCGGTGCTTGCCGGACTGCCGAAAGCGCCCTCGCGTTTCGCGCCGACAAACGACCTCGCCCTCGCACAGGCCCGCGCCAATCAGGTTCTCGACCGTCTCGTCGACAAT
>JAJXZC010000743.1 GCA_021780275.1 Pseudomonadota bacterium | reverse complement strand
GGCGAGCCGATGCGCCGCGTCAGCCTGGAGCAGGTGCCGACCGCCATTCTCTCACGCCAGACCGCCGGAACGCGTGGACATTGCCTGATCGTCAACCTGCCGGGGCGTCCGTCGGCGATCGACGTCTGTCTCAACGCTGTGTTCCCGGCGATCCCTTACTGTCTCGATCTGATAGGCGCCCGTCCAATAGAGGTGAATCCCGATGTCTGTCACGCCTTTCGCCCCGGCGCATGAGCTTTCGTCTTCGCAGGCACCTGTCGCGGCGATCGTCTATCCGGACAACGCCTATCCCGATGTCGCCTTCGAGACGCTCGTCAGGCGAAGCCGCGAGCGGGGGTTGTCACTCGCCGGCGTTCTGCAGCATCTAATTTTCGAAACGGCCGACCGGCGATGCGACGTGGTGCTCGAGGATTTGACCACCGGCCATCGCACGGCGCTATTCGAGGATCGCGGCACCGGTGCCGCGGGGTGCCGGCTCGATGAGGCCGCATTGGCGGAAGCCACAGCGAGGATCGAAGGCAATCTTGAAGATGGACCGGACCTGCTTGCGCTGAACAAGTTCGGCAAAGCCGAATGCGACGGCCGCGGATTGCTCGACCTCATCGGAAGCGCCATCGACCGCGGGATCCCCGTCATCATCGGCGTGCCAAAAAGCAACCTCGGAGCGTGGCGAAGCTTCGCCGGCGATCTCGCGGTCGAATTGACAAGCGCGGTTGACGATGTGGAGCGGTGGCTGGGAAACCTCCGATAGAAAAGTTCGTGACCGCGAGAGGCTTGGAGCCTGCCGGCGCCGCAGTCGCTTTGTTCGCGGCGATATTTCTTTGGCTCGCCTGAAATGTGCTCGTTTCTGTCACACTTCAATCGAGCATTGCGCGCTTGTCGACGCGTGCGACACGCGAAAGCAGATAATCGACCTCCGCCTGAGCTTGCGCGGAGAGCTTGAGCCCGGGCTTGCGCTGCGCGTCCGACGCCAGAAGCCCCCGCCGCTTGAAAACGAATTTGCGGACGGCCAACCCGAGCGCGCCCATCTGATGCTCGTATCGAAGGAGCGGCAGATGCGCATCGAACAAATCGTGCGCGGCGTCGCGTTGCCCAGCGTTGGAATAGCGCACGATGTCGACCAACATTTCGGGAAAGGCATAGCCGGTATTGGCACCGTCAGCCCCGCGCTCCATCTCGAAATCAAGGAACAGGCCGCCATTTCCGGTCAGGATCGCGACCTCGCGCATACCGCCCTCCCGCTGGAGGCGGCGCAACGCGGATATCTTTTCAAGGCCAGGCCATTCCTCATGCTTGATCGCCTTGCAGGAGGCGTGCTCGGACACGATTCGACGGATTACGTCGGGCGTCATCACCACCGAAAACAAAAGCGGATAGTCTTGCAGGACGAACGGAATGTCGGCACCGATCGCGTCGACTGCATCCCGGTAATAGCCCACGATCTGGTCGTCCGTCCGCAACGTGTTGATCGGCGCTATCATCACGCCGGATGCGCCGACGTCCATCGCTTCGCGCGCCAGCATGCTCATCATGGCAAAGCCAGGTGACGAGACGCCGACGATGACTGGCAACCTTGTCCGTTTGATTACCCGCGAGACGATCGACATCGCTTCGCGTGGTTCGAGTTTCGGTGCTTCTCCCAACTGTCCCAGCAATGTGAGGCCGCTAACCCCACAGGCGCCAAAAAAGTCTATCAGACGATCCAAGGAAGTCTCATCGATCCGGCCATCTTCGTGGAAGGGCGTTGGAACAATGGGAACGACGCCCGCAATACCTGTGTTCAGCTTCACAATTCTGGTTCCTTGTTGTTCGACGCGAGACCAATTCGCCGGAATGCTGTGCTCTTGGCTGAGGACCACGCGCATTGCTGTGTGCCGGAGCCGATAGCAGTTGCCAACAATCCGTCTTTGGCGGAGACCGTGAGGGCTTCCGTGCTCGCCATGCGCAGGCAGGTCACCGAGGTTGACCTGCCTGCCTCAAGCACCTCGTTGTCCTGTCGGCTTCGACGTAACTCACGGACTGCGATCTACGTGAAGGGTGGACTTCGCACGATTCAAAGCTGCGCCAGAAAGTGGTCCGCGATCTTCCCGCGGGTGGTCACCCAAATATCCTTACGATCCGAGCACTTCTGTGCGATCTCATCATAGGCCCAGGCGCCGGCCGGACGGCCGTAACAATGCGTGTGACACAGGACGTCAAGGATGACCACGTCGTGAGTCGCTGCGAGCAGATGGCCAAGCGCTTCGTCGAACATTTCAACAAACTGCCGGGGCGTGCGGCCCCACCGCATCGAGTGGGACAAGTCGTTTATCTCGATCGTGAGCGGAACCGCGACTAGATCGCCTTCCGGATACTTCTGTAGATAGGGCAGATCATCGTCGAGTACGTCTCCTTGCCACTTATATCCATGTCGGACAAGTCGGCGAAATGTCTCGTCACCGGCGGTCGCACGGGGGCTGATCCACCCCGTCGGCTGTGCTCCGATCGTCTTCGCAAGTCCAGTCGTCGCACGCCGGACGTAATCTTCGTCTTCCTCTGGCGTCAGAGACGCTGGTACGAGATCCTGGGCATATCCGTGCGTCACGATCTCATGCCCGGCTTTGGCGACGGCACGAACCTGGTCTGGATCACGCTCGGACAGCGGACGTTGCGGTACGAGACCTACGTGATGCCGGCCTATCCCACGCCCGACGTCGCCGACCCGACGGGCGCGGGCGACAGCTTCGCCGGCGGCTTCATGGGCTACCTGGCCGAGCAAGGGAACTTCGAGCCGAAGACGCTCAAGGAAGCCATGGCCT
>JAJXZC010000073.1:1715-2800 GCA_021780275.1 Pseudomonadota bacterium | reverse complement strand
GCGAGCCACATTTGCCCATGCCGCGAACGGCGAGGCCGCTGCCTGCCGCCGTCAACGTCTCCGGATCGCCGATGACCTGCCCGCGCTGCGCTGCGTCGCGCAGAAGCCAGTCGATGCTGGCGACAAGGCTCGCGTCCGCAAAGTCACTCAAGGCATGGGTAACTTTTTCGAGCGGCCAGCAGCCTGTGAGGTCGGCAAGCGCGATGAGCAAGGCGGCCTCGGACTTGGCAAGGCGCAGGCTCTTCATCAGTTCGGCCTGCGAAGCCGCATGAACAGAGGCCGCCGTATGTTCGAGCAAGGTCTCGAACGTCGCCTCGGGGGCGGCGTCGATCAGGCGGGGCAACCAGTCGGGATGCTGACGGATGATACGGGTGAGAAAGGACGAATTGCCGAAGACGCCCTCGAGGATCTTTCGCGTGTCCGCCGCTTCGACAAGCGTCGTGAGCTGGGTGCGGGTAGGCTTGTCCTCGATCGCGGCGATGGCGGCCACGAGGTCTTCCATTTCGACACGCGCGCGCTCGAGGTCATAGGGCTTCGGCATGGCTGCCGCATGTTCACGCAATCTCGCGCCGTTCACTGACACACTCCCTGAATCATCTTCAGGGGGAGCCTATCAGATTTGACGCGTGAAAAGGCGTCAGGCTGTAACTGCGGGCAGCGACAGGGTGACCTTGAGGCCGGGGCTGTTGTCGGAGAAGAAGATATAGCCGCCATGAAGCCGTGCGACAGCGGAAGCAAGGCTCAAGCCCAACCCGCTGCCGGGCGTATTGCGGCTCTGCTCCAGACGCACGAAGCGCTCCAGCACCTTGCCATATTGGTCCGGCGGGATGCCGGGACCGTGATCGGCAACGCTGATTTCGATGCGGGAATCGCCAAGACGTTCGGCCTTCACATCGATTGTCGCGGGCGGGACTTCCTCGCCCTCCGCCTCTCCATCGCGCGCAGCCGGGCGGCCATGCTTGATCGCATTATCGATGAGATTGGTGATGATCTGCGAAAGCAACTCGCGATTGCCGCGTACCTGAAGTCCATCCACCACGTCGATGTTGATCGTGCAGCCGCTTTCTTCGGCGACGGGCTCATAG
>JAJXZC010000073.1:0-1705 GCA_021780275.1 Pseudomonadota bacterium | reverse complement strand
TTTCGGATCCACATTGGTCATGGATTCGCGCAACGAGCCTGCTTCAGCGCGGGCGATCATCAGCAGCGCATTGAAGGTGGTGAGCAGATGATCGGCCTCGGTGATCGTGCGTTCGAGCACCTGGCGATATTCCTCTGGCGAAGTGTTCTGCAGCAGCGTCACTTCGAGACGGTTGCGCATGCGGTTGAGCGGGCTGCGCAGGTCGTGCGCCACATTGTCCGTCACCTGCCGCATGCCGATCATCAGCGCCTCAATCTGATCGAGCATCGCATTGAGGTTGCGGCCCAGCTGGTCGAGCTCGTCGCCCGTGCCAGCAATGGGCAGGCGGCGCGAAAGATCGCCGCGCATGATGTCCTGGCTCGACTTGTTGATTTCATCGACGCGCGCCAGCATATTGCGGCTCATGAAGAGACCGCCGACGAGGCCCAGCGCCAGCGTGAGCGCGATGGCCCAGACGAGCGCATTGGTGATGAGGCTTTCGATCTCGCGGCGTTCCTGAACATCGCGACCGACGAGCAGGTAGAAGCCTTCGGGCAGATAGAAAGCGCGGGCACGGGCGGCTTTCAACTCGACGCCATCGAGCCCCTTGCGGCTGTAGATGAAGTCCATCCAGCCATCGGCGCCGGGTTTCGTATCCGGGCGTACGTCGAGATTGCCCGCAAGCACGCGGCCATCCGGGTCGAGCACCAGATAGAGGCTCTGACCCGGATCGCGCGAACGCTGGATGACGGTGTGGACGAGAAGCGGCAGGCCGCCTTGCGCATATTGCTCGGCAAGGCCGGTGATTTCGGCCTGCACCGCCTCGTCCGTCTGGCGCACGAGGAAGCCCGCGGTGTTCCAGTAGACATAGGCGAGCAACAAGCTCGACGAGGCCGCGAACAGTCCGAGATAAAGGACGGCGAGCCTGAAGGTCGAAGTCTTGAGGAGATTAATCGGCAGCACGTAACGAGTATCCGGCCCCTCGGATCGTGTGCAGGAGCGGTTGCTCGAAGTTCTTGTCGATCTTCGCCCGAAGCCGCGAGATATGCACGTCGATCACATTTGTCTGAGGATCGAAATGATACTCCCAAACGTTCTCCAGTAACATGGTCCGTGTCACGACCTGTCCGGCGTGCTTCATCAGATATTCGAGCAGGCGGAATTCGCGCGGCTGAAGATCGATCTCCTGCCCTTCCCTGCTCACCTTGCGAGCGAGCAGATCGACTTCAAGATCGCCAACCTGAAGACGTGTACGGACCTGATCGGGATTGGAACGGCGGACAAGAACCTCGATGCGGGCGAGCAATTCGGCGAAGGCATAGGGCTTCGTCAGATAATCGTCGCCACCGGCCTTGAGGCCCATGATGCGATCATCGACTTCGCCGAGTGCGGAGAGAAAGAGCGCCGGTGTGCGAATGCCTTCCTGCCGAAGCGTGGCGACGACCGAGAGGCCATCGCGCTTGGGCAACATGCGGTCGACGATCAGGACGTCGAACGAGCCCGACAGCGCGAAGGTCAGGCCTTCCTCGCCGTCGGCCGCGTGATCGACAATATGCCCACTCTCCCGCAGACCCTTCACCACATAGGCGGCTGCTTCGAGGTCGTCTTCTATGACAAGAATGCGCATGGGATGACTTAGCCCTTCGCGTCGATGGAGAGAGCCACGAAGCGCTGCTGGTCGTTGGAACGCAGCAACATGAGCACCGAGGACTTGTCAGCCTTCTTG
>JAJXZC010000004.1 GCA_021780275.1 Pseudomonadota bacterium | reverse complement strand
AAACCGCAGAACCGCATCTGGGCCTTCGGCCATCACCGCGAACGCCAGGCCCAGCGAACGATCCACCGAGCGGACTCGGGCGACCACCCGAGCGCCCAGTCGCCGGCACGGGCTCTCGCCTTCGCGCTCAATCAACAGTCGTTCCGGCCGCCCGTTCAGTGTGACGACACCGCGCCGCTCTCCCCATCCTTCATCCAGAAAACACCGGCGTTCGCTCATCAACGCCGGAGTCCCAGGCCGAGAAGTAGGTTTTTCGTCTCGAAGAGCGGCAGACCGACGACCGCGGTGTAGGAGCCGGTCAGTCCGGCCACGTGCGCGCCCGCCCGCCCTTGGATGCGATAGCCGCCGGCCGCTCCGCGCCATTCGCCGCATGCTATCATTTCTTCGAGCGCGGCGCCTCTGAACCGGCCCATGCGCACGCGAGCCTCCGCCAAGCGGCTCGCGCGTCGGCCATCCGGAGCGATGACGGCGACACCGGTCAGGACACGATGGCCGCGGCCGGAGAGGCGCTCGAGCATCGCTCGCGCGTCGGCTTCGACAGAAGGCGTGCCCAGCACGAGCCCACCGACGCTGACGATGGTGTCGGCGGCGACCACGTAAGCTCCCGAGTGCCGTTTTGCGACCACGTTCGCCTTGGCTATGGCCAAACGGACCGCAGAGCGGGCCGCAGTCTCGCCGCCCAGCGCGCTTTCGTCGATTTCGGCTGGATCAACGGCGTCGGGCGAAAGGCCAATCTGGGCGAGCAACTCAAGTCGCCTGGTGCTGGCGCTGGCCAGAATGAGCGGCGTCGTTTTGGTCACGTGCGTTCATAGCCAGAGGCGTCGCGCGTGTCTCTCTTCCTCTCGCCTGGCGGCTTTCACGCGGGAATTGCCCGCTTGAATGTCGCGCGGCGCTCATTACTCTGGCAATTTGAACAACTGTTCGACCGGCGCCCGGCGCCGGAACTCCGGAGCCGAGGACGTATGAGCAAGAGATTCGAGGGAACCAGCGACTATGTGGCGACCGACGATCTGAAGATCGCCGTCAATGCAGCCATCGCGCTTGAGCGGCCGCTTCTGATCAAGGGCGAGCCCGGGACAGGAAAGACGGTTCTGGCCTATGAAGTCGCCAAGGCGCTCGAAGCGCCATTGATCACCTGGCACATCAAATCGACCACCAAGGCTCAGCAGGGCCTCTATGAATATGAAGCCGTCACCCGCCTGCGCGACTCTCAGCTCGGCGATGAGAGGGTCAAGGACGTTTCCAATTACATCAAACGCGGCAAGCTTTGGGACGCGTTTGATTCCGACACGCGGCCCGTGCTTCTGATCGACGAAATCGACAAGGCCGACATCGAATTCCCCAATGATCTGCTCCAGGAGCTCGATCGGATGGAATTCTATGTCTACGAGACCGACGAGACCATCCGCGCCAAGATCCGCCCCGTGGTGGTGATCACCTCGAACAATGAGAAGGAGCTGCCCGACGCGTTCCTCCGCCGTTGTTTCTTTCATTATATCCGCTTTCCCGACGACGAGACGATGCGGGAAATCATTGAAGTCCACTATCCGGGGATCAAGCAGAAGCTCGTCGGCGAAGCGTTGCGCATCTTCTACGACATGCGCAAGGTGCCCGGCCTAAAGAAGAAGCCATCGACCTCCGAACTGCTAGACTGGCTCAAGCTGCTTATGGTCGAGGACATCGACGAGGAGTCGCTGCGCGAACGCGACCCGAGCAAGTTGCTACCGCCTCTGTCAGGTGCGCTCCTCAAGAACGAGCAGGATGTGCACCTATTCGAACGGCTGGCATTTCTCGCCCGGCGGGAAGGTTCCGGCGCGCGGCCAGGTCAGGCCTGAATCGCCTTAACGCAAATTCACTGGACCGGCGCGCCGCCGGAGCGTCACTCTTCTGCTGTTTGGGAGGAAAGCTCAAAGCCATGCGCGCTGCGTCCACATTCGTCTTGACATTGGCCGGAGCAGCCTTGGCGGCATGCCAACCGCACCACCATCACCCAATGTTCCGCACCGTGACCAGTCTGGATTGCCCCCAGGTTCAGGGCGTGCTGACGCGTTCGGCGGCGGCGGCCGACGGCCGAAGCTGCCAATATGCCGGCCCTGACGACGCTGCGGTGACCCTGCAGATCGTCTCGATCACAAACGGCGACGTTGACGCCGCACTCGCGCCGATCGAGATGCGTCTACGAACGGAAGTCCCCTCCGCGACAGCGGGAGTCCAGGGCGGCGCCGGCCGCGGAAAGGTCGACATCGATCTGCCTGGCATTCACATCCATGCCTCCGGCCGCGACGGCGACCAAGGCGGACAGGTCAGCATCGGCCGCGGCCTGCGCGTGGACGCGCAAGACAAAGGCGCGGAAGTCCGCGTCGATGAGGGTCATGGCGGAGTGCGGCGCGATTATGTGCTGGCCTCTGACAACCCTGGACCTGATGGCTATCGGGTCGCGGCCTACATCGCCCACGGTCCAAAATCCGGGCCGCTTGTCGTCGCTTCCATGTTGGTCAAGACCGACGACCACGGCGGCCTGGACCACGACATCCGCACGCTTGTGGCGCGCAATGTCGGCCACGGGGAGTGGTGACCGCGACTAGGCGGGCGCCACCTCGACCACCTTGTAGGTCAGCGGTCGGCCTTCTTCGTCGGTCACCGTGACATATTCACCGACTGCAAATTTGTGTTCGCCAAGCCGAAAAACAGGCTCGTCGTCCTCGCCTCCCTTGGCGTAGTCGAAGAACCAGTTCGACCCGCGACGTGCCAGGCGTCCGTCGGCTGCGTCTTCGTCGGGAGCGAAGCGGCGCACAACGCAG
>JAJXZC010000531.1 GCA_021780275.1 Pseudomonadota bacterium | reverse complement strand
CGGTCGCCGTGGTCGCGGCCAACCTCTATGTGCAGCATCTTGGCTTCAATGCCATCTTTCTCGTTTCCGATCCGACGCAGAAGTGGAAGCTCCTGCAGATCTTTCTCGTCGAGCTCACGCCTTTCCTTGCGGGCGCGGTCTTTCTGGGATGCGTATTTCTCAAGAGCAATCGTACGTTCGGGCGTGTCTATTTCGCCGATCTCGCTGGCTCCGGCCTCTGCGGCCTCCTGTTCCTGCTTGCGATGTATGTGTTCGTGCCTGCCAATCTGATCGCGGCGCCGCTGGGGCTCTGGCTCGCGGCTTGTATCGCGTGGGCGTTGGGCCCGGGCGGAAAGCGCGCGCTTCTGCCCTATCTCGGAGTCGGGATTCTTGCTTTTGCCGGCCATTTCTGGATCGCGCCCGCCTTCGGGCTCAAGACGCTCGCCGTCAATGATTACAAGGGCGTGGCTTACGCGCGCAAATTCCCTGATTCGAAGAAAGTCTACGAGAGCGCCTCGCCGTTCGGCTATCTGGAGGCATATTCCAGCTCCTACCTGCATTTCGCGCCGGGCCTGTCCGACAACGCCGGGTTCAGCCTGCCGACGATGCCAGCTAACGCCTACCTCGGGCTCTATATCGACAGCGACGGTCCGATCGGGGTCATGCGCGACCTCACTGACAAGGAGACGACATATTTCCGTTTCTTGCCGATGGTGTACCCCTATCTCGTCAAGAAGGACGCGCGGGTTTTCATCGCACAGTTCGGCGGCGGCATCTCGACAGAGGTCGCGCTTCATTCCGGCGCCAAGAGCGTCACCGTCGCCGAGGGCAACCGCGCCGTGCTTGAGGCGTTCCGTAGCGAAGTGTTCCGTAAGTTTACCGGCGATATCCTCTCAAAGGTGCGGGTGATCGACTACGAGGGCCGCCACTTCCTCGCCCATACGGACGAACGCTTCGACGTTATCGATCTCAGCCTTGCCGATTCGGTCGGCCTCTCGAATCCCGGCGGCTTCGCCATTGTCGAGAAGTTCCCTTACACGAAGGAGGCGATGGAAACCTACATGCGAGCGCTCGCGCCCGGCGGGGTGCTTTCGGTTACTCTCTGGAACAAGGAGGAGCCGCCGAAGTCTGTTCTCAAGCTCTACACGACGATGGCCGCCGCGGCTCGCACCGTCGATCCGAGAGACCTCGCCAATTCCTTCTTCGTGGCGTCATCGTACCTCTCGACCGCGACCGTGCTCTACAAGAGCGGCGGCTTCACCTCCCAAGAGGTCGAGACGCTACGCAAACATACCCGTGAGATGTCTTTTGACGAGATCTACTCCCCCGGTTTTCGTTTCGATCCGACGCAGACCGACGCTACGCTGAAGGGCTACGTCGAGCAGATTTTTGGCGGAGCGGCGGGTGGTCCCGCCGGCTCTGGCGCCATCGGATCGTCCGATCCGACGGCGCCGTCCAGCGACGGAAGCGACGCCGGCGCGCCCCCTTTAGGCGGCCCGGACGATGGCGCTCTGCCCGCAACCGTAATGGGACGGCTCGCCTGGCATGCCCTGATTGCGGGCGAATGGCCGGAGGTCGCAAAGCGCTACGTGTTCAACACGCATGCGCTTACGAATGATTCGCCTTATTTCGCCGCTTACGTGAAAACGGCCGATCTGCCGCGGGTGCTCGATAGGCTCGAACTCCTCCAGGACGAATGGGGCTACCTTCTGATATGGGCGACGCTTGGCGTCGCATGCGTCACCGCGGCGGCCCTGCTCGCAATTCCAGTGCTCTTTGGCTGGCGCACGATTTTTTCGCGCACGCCCGGCAAGCTGCTCACTGTGCTCTATTTCGCATGCCTTGGCGCGGGCTACATTCTCGTCGAGGTTGGCCTCATCGCTCATTTCGTGATGGCGCTAGGCAACCCTACCATCTCTGCCTCTGTGCTGATCACAGGAATCCTCGTATTCTCAGGCCTCGGCGCGTTAGTCTCCGAGCGGTTCCTCCCGCGGATGCGGAGCGTGATGCCGGCGATCTTCCTTTCAATAGGCGGCATTCTGCTCCTCTATGCGCTCGCAATTAATTATGTGCTCGAAGACATCGGCACGCTGCCCTACGTCGCGCGTCTTCTCTGCTGCTTTGTTTTAATCGCGCCGCCTGCGTTCCTTATGGGCTTTCCAATGCCGACAGCGATGACGACGCTCGGACGGTTAGGCAAGGATCACCTTTTCATCTGGGCTTGGGGCGTGAACGGCTGTTTCTCCGTGATTGGCGCGGCGGCTGCGCCGGTGATCGCGACGAATTTTGGCCTCGCAGCAGTGATCGAGATAGCCGCTTTGGCCTATCTTGTGGCGCTACCGGCGTTTTTCGGAGTAATCGCAGAAACCAAGACGCCGAGGGAGGCCTGACGCGATCGCTTGGCTTCAATGGTGCAATGCGACAGATGCGCAACAATATGCGACATACCAGCGTCATTGGCTGGACATGAAAATTTCATAATTGCCAAGGCTTTATTAAGCAAGCGAGGTTCCGGTCAACGTCGGCGGGCCTGACGGTCTGATTCGGCCGGCGGGGCGCTCCAGAAAATTAACGTCAGGCCCCTGCGGTGTCGGTGGCTGTTCGGCTTTAATCTTGGTCTTGGAATCAAACGCTTGATAAAAAACAATATAGTGAGGTAGTTTTACGCGTTAGTTTCTGTGGCCGCGATTGTCTCTGAAGACGATCTTGGTGAGTTGCCTCCCCTTGCAGCGCGTGCGATAGTGTAAGTGTTCCCAAGCAACGGTAGAGACAGGCCAGTGCGATCGGCGTATTATCTGGCAAAAATTGAATAATGTCTGGTAATGAAA
>JAJXZC010000259.1 GCA_021780275.1 Pseudomonadota bacterium | reverse complement strand
TCGTCTCTTCGATGCGGCGGAGCGGGGCGAACTTTCGCGCGGCGAGGCGAACGCCATGGTGATCGACTATGTTGCGCCTGCGCTCGACACGACGATCCTTGCGACCGGCCACATGCTCTGGCAGCTCGCGGTTACGCCGGGCGCTTACGAGGCCTTGCGCGCCGCGCCCGATCTCGTGCCTTCGGTCGTTAATGAAGCCGTGCGGCTTGCTTCTCCCATTCGTGGTTTCACGCGTCTTGCTGCGTCGGACTACGCGGCGGGCGATGTCACCATTCCCGCAGGCGCGCGCGTCCTCGTGCTTTATGCCTCGGCCAATCGCGACGAGCGGCGCTATGCCGAGCCCGACCGTTTCGACATCGCCCGCAATCCGCGCGATCATGTCGGCTGGGGTCACGGCGCGCATAGCTGTGTCGGCATGCATCTCGCAAGGCTCGAGATGGAGCTGGTGCTTGCAAGCCTTGTCGCGCAGGTCTCGCGGCTGGAGGCTGACACGCCGGTCTTTGCCTATAACAATGTGCTGCAAGGTTTCAAAAAGCTGCCCATGCGTTTCCACGGTGGCTGAAAGCTCCCCTCTTTCGCTCTCCCAGCATGCGACAATTGGCTTTGCCTCCGCCCCTCGCTTTGTCACCGCAGCGTCATAGAATGGCCCTAGCAGTGAAGTGAGCGGATTATCCGGCGGTTGTCGCCGATGGCGAGCGAGTGACCTGCATGCCTGTCAAATCCAACATGATGGACGAACTTGGCGAGCAGGTGCTCCTGCTTCCCAAATTGCTTGGCGACGCGCTGGCGGCCAACGACCGCGTCAAATTTCTTCTAACCCTTCTTCAGACCGCCGAGAATGTGGCGGATAATCCCGAGCGCGCCGCGCCCGACCTCTCCGCCGAGCGCCGTGCGGCGGGGGTCGAGGAGACGGGTTTCGATCAGGCCCTGCATGACGCCCGGCGAACGGACGAAGGCGCGCTGTCGCTTCCCGGCGCTGCGGCCTTGCGGCAGGCGGTACTCGACGGGATCGCGGCCATGCGCGCGCCGCTGTCGTTGGCGGGCGTCGCGGGCGCGGGTGAATTCGCCGCGCGCGAGGCGGCGCTGGGTGCGGAGCTTCCCACCTTCGATAGCGATCTCGTACCGGCGGGGACGATCCATGCGATCACTTCCGCCGATCGTGGGCGGGGCGACAGTCTCCATATCCTTGTCATGGATCTCCATAAGGCGATCAACGCGCTGCAGGCCGATCTTTCGGAAGAGAGCATCGACGGGGCGAGTGTCTGGCGCATCGATGACGCCGACCGTCCGCTTGTCGTCGCCTTCATGCGCGGGCTTAATGAAACAGCGCCGCTGAAGTTCGATCATCCCGGCCTCGGCACCACGGTCACGCGGGCGGGCGACAGGCTCGTCATCCAGAACGACATCGGCACGACGGATGCGCATGTGCTTGTCGTGCATGTCGAGGGGCTTGCCGTCACGCTCACCTACACGGATGTGCATTCCAGGCGAGCGAGCTTCTTCCAGAGCCTCTTCAAGCCCTTTGGCGTCGAGTGGGACGACACGCGCTCGCGTCATGGCGAGCATCTGGAGGGCGAGGACAATTACTATCTCTGCGTCGGGCGTTACGAGGCGGCGGATGCGGCGGCGCTTGAGCGTTATCTTGCCTATCTCGGCTCGCGCATCGTCTTTCTCATCGACTGGAACCATACGCGCAAGGTCTTGCGCGAATTCATCCGCAAGAGCGACGCCGTCGCCCTCCTCAAATGGGCGGCGGATCACAACATCGGCCATCGCGGTTTCCTCAAGCTTGGCGGCGAGCGCCTGCTTTACGAGGCCATCGAATTCGTGCAGCAGGCGCCGCTTCACTATGGCGAAAAGCTCTACGAGGCGCTGGGCAGCGAACAGGCGGTCGATTATCTGAAGTTCGTCTTCCGCGCCGCCACCGAGGGGCTCATGCAGCGCCGCTCGGAGCGTTTCATTCGCGATGAAGTGAAGACGGAACTGGCGCGGCGCTTAAGGCAATACAGTGTGTTGAACTTACATCACAGGGCAAAGCGGTGCATCCCAGAGCCGGTGACCTTTCCTATCCCAGTCTGTTCATCCAAAGGTGTACCCAGTGCAAGCGTTGTACTGAGGAATGTCCTTTTGGAATGTATAATGAGGATATCAAAGGGACACCCCTTCCCCACCCTACCAGATGCAGACGGTGCGCTATATGTATGGGGTCATGCCCCGAACGAATCATATCATTCAACAACTATTCGATCGATATGATCGGGTCCATGATCAAATCCATCAGCGTGCCTGAAGAATACGAAGAAAAGCCCAGGATAATCGGACTAATTTGCGAGAATGACGCTTTTCCCGCTGTTGATATGGTCGGACTCAATAAACTGCAATACCCGCCTTGGGTACGTTTCATACCCTTGAGATGTTTGGGATCAATAAACCTCGTCTGGATTGCGGATGCTCTATCCAAAGGGGTCGATGGGATTGTCCTGTTCGGGTGTAAATTCGGTGACGATTATCAGTGCCATTTCATACAGGGAAGTGAATTGGCTGACACAAGAATGACCAAAATCAAGGAAACCCTTGATCGTTTGGTTCTTGAGTCGGATCGTATAAGACTAGAACAGATTTCGATAGACGATTACTACAGGATCCCTCAAATCCTGGAGGAATTTACGTCCAAATTGGAAGAACTCGGGCCCAACCCATACAAGGGCTTCTAAACGAAGGATAAGACATGGAAACTAAAATACCATTTCTGGAAGTTAGTGACGCTATAGTGATGTCCGGAGCCGAAAGCCTTTATTGGTGCATGCA
>JAJXZC010000479.1 GCA_021780275.1 Pseudomonadota bacterium | reverse complement strand
CAGTTGGCGCTCCGAATGGCGATCGGGTCTTACGACGTAAAGGCGTCGTGCCTCGATCGTCTCGTCTTCTTCCTGAACGATGATAGGCCGGTCGCCGAACAGTCCGAGCGCGGAGGCCTGCTTGAAGAAGGACCGCTCGGAGAGGCTCCGCGGCACGATGGCGGGAATGGTGGGGGCGAGCCCGGCGCGCTCGATGATTTCTATCTTGGCCACGAACTCGTAGAGGAAGTGATAGTAGCCATCGGCCCACAGGCTCGTGAGCACGATCGCTTCGTCGACGCGCCGCCGTCTCCGGCGAAGTGTGGCGTAGAGCTTCGTCGCCGGAAGAAATTTGGTGTAGATGTCGTCCGTCGACCGATAGATGGGGCGGAGGCCGGAATAGATGAGACCGGTCGTGGACTCGAGCCGCAGCTTTCCTGTGAACAGGCGCACCCAGCCATTTGCCCGCTCGTGGCGAAATTTGATCGGCCGCGTGTCGAAGGGCGGCAGGTCGTAATCGGGATGGAGGGGGCCGTATTCATCCGTCGCACCGAAGACGGTCGTCGCAAAGCGTTCTGCGGTGGGGAGCAGCCGGAACCGGGCGAGCTTGCGCTGCCAACGAACAGTAAGATTCAGTCTGGGCATGAAAGCGCAATTCCTGCAACGGAGCGGCATTGAAACAAAAGCGGCAAGTCCTATTCCGGCCGCGCTGCGACGCCCGGATCGCGCAGCAGGTTGTCGAAATAGGCGATCGTTTTCGCCAGCCCCTCGCGCAATTCGATTTTCGGTTCCCAGCCAAGCTCCGCCCTGGCGCGCGAGATATCCGGCTGGCGCTGCTTCGGGTCGTCCGAGGGTAGTTCCTTGAGGCGGATTCGGGATTTGGAGCCCGTGAGCTCCACGACCATCTGCGCAAGTTCGAGAATGGTGAACTCGACGGGATTGCCGATATTGATGGGGCCGGTGACCTCGGCCGGCGTGGCCATCATCCGCATCATGGCATCGACGATTTCATCGACATAACAGAAGGATCGAGACTGGCTGCCGTCGCCATAAATGGTGATGTCGTCGCCCTTCAGCGCCTGAACCACGAAGTTCGACACGACGCGCCCGTCATTCGGATGCATGCGGGGGCCATAGGTGTTGAAAATCCGGACGACCTTTGCGGGCAGCTGATGCTGGCGAATATAGTCGAAGAAAAGCGTCTCGGCGCAGCGCTTGCCCTCGTCATAGCAGGCGCGGATGCCGACGGGGTTCACATTGCCCCAATACTCCTCCCGCTGCGGATGCTCGACCGGGTCGCCATAGACCTCGGATGTCGAAGCTTGCAGGACTTTTGCCTTCAGGCGCTTGGCAAGGCCGAGCATGTTGATCGCGCCCATCACGCTGGTCTTGGTCGTCTGCACGGGGTCGAACTGGTAGTGAATGGGAGAGGCCGGGCAGGCGAGGTTGTAGATCTCGTCCACCTCGACATAGAGCGGGAAGGTGATGTCGTGCCGGAGGATTTCAAACGGCTTCCGGTCGAGCAGATGCGTGATGTTGCGCCGCGCGCCCGTGAAGAAATTATCAACGCAGAGCACTTCGTGGCCGGTATCCAGAAGGCGTTCGCAGAGATGAGATCCGAGAAATCCCGCGCCGCCCGTCACCAGTATCCGCTTTAACATTCCGTCTCGCTCTCGATTCCGTTCGGCCTCGGCACGATTGCCTGGCCGCCCCCGGCTGGCGGGTCATCATACAGGCTGAAGTGCCAGCGGTATCTCAACTGATGTCATGCAAGGCGGGGGGCAGGGTCAAGGCCCGGCACCCTCGCTTCGGGCGATAATGCCAAATTCGAATGCAATCTGCCCATGGCGCGAAACGTCAGACGGCACACGATATTGCCTCGGAGCCGCCCGCATTCGCGCTGCTCAGCGAAAACTCCCATGGTTTCAGCATGTTTCGCGTGGCTCCCCGGTGCGGCACATGAATTGCAATTCAGGTTTCTCGTATACATGTTCCGTAGTTTTGCCTGCTTTGCGGGCAATTTTAGTGAGGGCGAATAAGTGAGGCGTATTTTCATGAAGCGGGCGATGCGATTCGCCATTCCGCTGCTGATGGGGCTGGCGAGTGCTTCCGCGGGCCAGGCTGCCGAGAAAGTCTCCTATGGCCTCAGCTGGCTGCCCCAGGCCGAGCATTGCGGCTTCTACCAGGCGAAGGCCAAGGGCCTTTATGCCGCGAAGGGCCTCGACGTCGACCTCGTTCCCGGCGGCCCGGAGACGAACATGTCGCTTCTGCTGGCGACCGGTCGGCTCGACATGGCGATGAGCAGCACACTTGGCCAGCTCAAGATGACCGCCGAGAAGATTCCTGCGGTCACCGTCGCGGCCTATTTCCAGAAAGATCCGCAGACGCTCGTCGCTCACCCCGATCCGAAGGTGAAGGACCTGTCCGATCTCAAGGGCCGACCGATGCTCATCGGCACCTATTCCCGTCAGGAGTTCTGGCAGTGGGTGAAGGCGAAATACGGCTTCACCGACGAGCAGCTTCGTCCTTACACCTATAGCGCCGCGCCTTTCCTCGCGGACAAGGAGGCGGTGCAGCAGGGCTATGTCACCAATGACGGCTTCATGCTCAGCAAGCCGCTCGGCGCCGAGCCGAAAATCTTCCTTCTCGCCGATTATGGGTATCTGAACTACCAGACGACCGTTCAGACCCTGGCGAAGACCGTCGACGAGAAGCCGCAGGTCATCAAGGCGTTCCTCGAGGCTTCTTCGGAAGGCTGGAAGCAGTGTCTCGCAGGCGACTATGCCGCCGCCGAAGCCGCCGTGATGAAGGCCAATCCGGACCAGAGCA
>JAJXZC010000576.1 GCA_021780275.1 Pseudomonadota bacterium | reverse complement strand
CAGAAGCCAGAACGAGATGTTGTTCATGCGCGGGAAGGCCATGTCCGGCGCGCCGATCATGATCGGCACGAACCAGTTGCCGAAGCCGCCGATCATCGCGGGCATGACCATGAAGAAGATCATGATGAGACCGTGACCGGTCACGAGCACATTATAGAGGTTGTGATCGAGGTGAAGAATGCCGCCGCCCGGATACATCAGGTTCATGCGGATCAACACCGACATCGTACCGCCGACGAGACCCGAGAAGATCGCGAAGATCAGGTACATCGTGCCGATGTCTTTGTGGTTGGTCGAATAGACGTAGCGCCTCCAGCCCGTGGGGTGGTCGGCGTGACCGGCGTGCGCGGCGTGAGCTTGCCCTGCCATCTGTCTTATCCTTCGCTCTTAACTGTTCTGTTGTCTGTCTAAGCCGAAGCCGGGTTCAGTGGGCGATTTCGGCTTGCGCCGTCTTCACCAGCGCGGAAGAGGAGCCGGCGTCGGCCGACTTCTTCTGCTCCGCGAGCCAGCTTGCGAATTCTTCCTTCGTCACGACCTTGATGCTGATCGGCATGAAAGCGTGGGCCTGGCCGCAAAGCTCGGAGCACTGGCCGTAGTACATGCCGGTCTTGGTCGCCTTGAACCACGTCTCGTTGAGGCGGCCCGGAATGGCGTCGATCTTCACGCCGAAGGAGGGCACAGCGAAGGAGTGGATCACGTCGGCGCCGGTGACGATCACGCGCACCGTGGTGTCGACGGGAACGACCAGCGAATTGTCGGCGGTGAGCAGGCGCGGCTGGCCGGGCTTCAGGTCCGCATCGGCGACGATGTTGGAGTCGAAGGCGAGGCCGCCATTGTCGGGATATTCATAACCCCAGTACCACTGGTAGCCGGTTGCCTTCACGGTGAGCTCGGCCTTCGGGATCACGACTTCCTTGTAGAGGAGACGGAAGGACGGGATCGCGATGACGACGAGGATCATGACCGGGAGAACGGTCCACACCACTTCGATGAGCGTGTTGTGCGTCGTCTTCGACGGCGTCGGGTTCGCCTTACGGTTGAAGCGCACCATCACGATGATGAGCAGCAACGTGACGAAGAGCACGATGGCCGTGATGATGTAGAGGAGCAGGTTGTGGAAGGCGATCAGGTCTTCCATGACCGGCGTCGCCGCCGCCTGCATGCCCATCTCCTTGGGTGCCGGCATGCCGTCCGCAAGCGCCGAGGCGATGAAACCGCCATCCAGATGACCGATCGCGAGTGCGATCGCGAAGAGGCCCATACCAATCAGAAACCGCATGCTTGTTCCCAGCTCCCAGTGTCTTCCCGTTTGCGACGGGTCTCTTCCTGCCGAAGAGCGCCGCCTTTCGAAGAAGTTTCGACCTGCCAACACAAATACCGATCCTGCGAAGCCGCAGGCCTGTCCCTATCGTGAGAAGTGTCGCCGCCCGTCCCCCGGGCTTTGCGGAACCCTCCCCATTCGTCCCTCCGACCCTCCCCCGCATGTCGCCGACCGCCTTCAATGGGTCGCGCCGTCGCGGGACGAAAAGCCGCACTCAGAATTCTGGGCGTCAGAAAACATAAACCGATGCCCGCCGCAAGCATCTCGACGCCTGAAAGCGCCCCGACTTTTCGAAGAACGCGAACAAGCGGCATATCGCTCTTGCGTTTCGTTCTTGCCGAGTCGGCCCGCGAGTATAGACACGCAGCGGCGATCGGCCACATCCCTCGCTGAGCTTTTGCGACGTTTTGCCACAATTGAACCGCCCCGCTCCTCCTCCGCCCGGCCTGGCGAGACATTACGGGAAAGGGATCGACGCAGCGTCGCAAAAGAGTAAAGTGATAGTCACTCTTAGAAGGCGGACCGTAAATGCGTGACGAGGCACTCATCCATTTTCACTATGGCCGGCAGATTTCGGCCGGGCTCGTCCTTGCCGCCAATGGCTCAGCCGCGCCGGACCTCATCAGCGAAGCGGCACCCTATCTCGATCCGCGCAGTCCCGGCCGCTCCGTGGTTGGATTTTGCGCCTGCCATCCCGATATGGTGGAAGACGTGATTGCGCCCCCGCCGCCCGGCTGGGAGGAGTGGCGCTTCACCCAATGGGACAACTGGTTCGGTCGCATCAATGGCGTCTTCCTGGTCGATCTGAAGCAGCTTCGCGTGGTGCAATATCCGCTCTATAGCTGCGGTTCAAACGTCGTGCGCTGCGACCTGTCCGGCCTCCCCCGCCGGCTCGTGCCTGTCGAGGAATGGCTCGCGCGCAAATAACGGCCGTCCCGCTTCTGCGGCTGACGGCAATATCGGAAATTGAAATGAGCAACTCCGCTGACGATCTCTTCTTCTCGCAAGCCGGGCTCGACCGTTCACGGGTCGAGAAACTCGTGGGCCAGGCGCTCGACGGCGCGGAAGATGGCGAGCTTTTCCTCGAATACCGCCAGTCGGAAGCCCTCGCCTTCGACGACGGACGTCTCAAGACCGCGAATTTCGACACCTCCCAGGGATTCGGCCTGCGCTGCGTGGTCGGCGAATCGACGGGCTTTGCCCATGCCTCGGACCTTTCCGAGAGCGCGATCAAACGCGCGGGCGAGGCGGTGCAGGCGGTGAAGCAGGGCCGCAGCTTCTCTCTGGCCGATGGTCCGAAGCGAACCAACATTCATCTCTATTCCGATGAAAACCCGCTCGGCGCGCAGAGCTTCGAGCAAAAAGTGAAGCTGCTTTCAGATATTGACGCCTATGCCCGCGCCAAGGATTCCCGCGTCCGGCAGGTTTCGGCGTCCCTGGTCGGCGAGTGGCAGGCGGTCGAGATCATCCGGCCGGATGGCAGCTCG
>JAJXZC010000011.1 GCA_021780275.1 Pseudomonadota bacterium | reverse complement strand
CGCTCACGGCTCCCTCCCCGACCCGGCTATCGTTCCAGGTGACGTCGAAGATCGACAGCCGCACCATTCTCGGCGAACAGGGCGCCGAACAGCTGCTCGGTCAGGGCGACATGCTCTACATGGCGGGCGGCGGCCGCATCCGCCGCGTCCACGGCCCCTTCGTCGCGGACGAGGAAGTCGAGAAGGTCGTGAAATTCCTCAAGAACCAGGGCGTGCCCGAATATCTCGAGGCGATCACCGCGGAACCTGAAGAAAATGGCGAGATGTTCGGCCTCGACAGCGAGGGTTCGGGCGACGACCTTTATGACAAGGCGGTTGCCATCGTCGCCCGGGACAAGCGGGCCTCCACGAGCTATATCCAGCGCCGCCTGCAGATCGGCTATAATCGCGCCGCACGGCTCATCGAGCTCATGGAAGAACAGGGCGTGGTCAGTGCGCCGAACCATCAGGGAAAGCGCGAGGTTCTGGTCGGCGACCATTGATACGCCGAGCGAACCGGCGACAGACGCCAAAAGCTGCGGCATTGCTGCCACAGCCGAGAGCGAAAATGAGCTGCCTGGCTTTCTCCGGTAAAAGACCGCCGGGCCGCCGCTCCGGTTTCTTCATTTCGCCACAAAAGGCCAACATGCTTTTTCTTATGAGAAACCTCGATCAAAGCCGGCGCGTCCGCCAGGCGATGCTTGTGACAGCCGCGCTGATCGGCATTGCCGCGCTGGTGCTTGCCGTCGCCACCACTTCGGCCGGCGTGGCCCATGCCGAGACGCAGGAGCATGCGAAAGCGCAGGTTCTGACCGCCGGGGACAAGGCCGATATCGAGCAGGTGAACGCCTATCTGAACAGCCTCACCGATCTTCAGGGCAATTTCCTGCAGGTAGGACCGGACGGTTCGCTGGCCGAGGGCAAGTTCTATCTCCGTCGCCCCGGCAGGCTGCGCTTCGAATATACCCCTCCGCAAAAGACCCTCGTCGTCGCAGACGGCACCTGGGTCGCGGTGAAGGACGGATTTTCGGCCGCCCAGCGCTATCCCATCGGCTCGACCCCGCTCAGCATCATCCTGGCCGAACATATCGACCTCAATGACGAGGTCCGTGTGCTCGCCGTCGAACGCCAGCCCGGCGTCTTGCGTGTGACCCTGCAGGACAAGAGCGGCGATGCCCCCGGCAGCCTCACCCTCGTCTTCGACCAGCCCAAGCTCCAGCTTCGCCAATGGATGGTGACGGATGCGCAAGGGCTCCAGACCACCGTGGCGCTCCGGAATACACGTTCGGGCGTCCGCGCCGACAATGCGCTCTTCGTGCTTCAGGACGAGCAGCGCCCGGCCGCCGGAAAGCCGAAATAAGGCGCAAGTTTTCGCCTGTTTCGCCGCCCTGCCTTGACCATCCCCCCGGGGCCCGTGTTAGCTCTTTCAAGCATGACCCGAAACCATCCGAGACGGCCGATCGTCGGTATACCCTGTGACGTCAAGTTGCTGGGGGTCCACCCATTCCACGCGGTGGGCGAGAAGTATATTGCCGCGGTCGAAGGCGGCGCCGGCGCGAAGCCCATCCTGCTTCCGGTGCCGCGCCTGTCCGAAGGCGCGTTCGATCTCGAAACCGAGATCGAGGAGATCTTCGCCCTTTGCGACGGCATTTTCCTCACCGGCTCGCATTCCAACGTCCATCCGAAGAATTACGGCGGCACCGCGGCCCGCGAAGGCGTGCTGCTCGACGAACAGCGCGATGCGCTGACGATTGGCCTCATCCGCGCCAGCGTCGAGCGCGGCGTGCCGCTGTTCTGCGTTTGCCGCGGCTTTCAGGAAATGAATGTCGCATTCGGCGGTACGCTGCATCAGCACATCCATGAAATGCCGGGCGAGCCGGGTTTTGCGCCTCGCTTCGACCATCGCGAGAACAAGGAAGACCCCCTCGAAAAGCAATATGGCCCCGCCCATGAGGTGAACCTCGTCGCGGGCGGCATTTTCGAGAAGATACTGGGCACTGGGAAAATCGAGGTGAATTCGCTTCACGGACAGGGCGTGGCGCAATTGAGCCCCCGCCTCGTCGCCGAGGGCCGCGCGCCCGACGGCACGGTCGAGGCAGTGAGCGTCAGGGATGCGAAGGGTTTCGCGCTCGGCGTCCAGTGGCATCCCGAGTGGAAATATTGGGAAAATCCGGTTTCGCAGAAGCTTCTGGGAGCTTTCGGCGATGCGGTGCGGGCGGCAATGGCGCCGTCCGTCAAGGAGCGACAACAAGCGTAAGCTTCAACAGGAAAGTGAATGGTGCCCCATGGCGACGGGCAATGAGACAGTGAAGAGCAAGGACGATCTGGTGAAGTGGCTGAAGGACCGCCGCATCACCGAAGTCGAGGTGATGGTGTCGGATATGGCCGGCATCGCGCGCGGCAAGATCCTTCCGACGAAGAAATTCATCTCAGGTCTCACCGAGCGCACACTGCGCCTGCCGGAGTCGATCTTCGGCCAGACGGTGACCGGCGATTTCATCGACAGCGACGCGCTTTCCGACACCGAGCCGGACATCATCCTCGACCCCGATCCGCAGACCGTCCGCGTGGTTCCCTGGTATGACGAGCCGACCGCGCAGATCATCTGCGACGCGAATTACCGCGACGGCAGCCATGTGCCCATTGCGCCGCGCAACGTGCTGAAGCGCGTACTTGCGCTTTACGAGGCGAAGGGCTGGCAGCCGGTCGTCGCGCCGGAAATCGAATTCTTCCTCGCCGCGAAGAACATCGACCCCGACTATCCGCTGGAGCCGCCGGTCGGCACCAATGGCCGCAAGGAAACCGCACGCCAGTCCTATGGTATCGACGC
>JAJXZC010000113.1 GCA_021780275.1 Pseudomonadota bacterium | reverse complement strand
AAAAATGTCATTGTGCTGCCCGGCGTCACCATCGGCGAAGGCGCGGTAATCGGCGCCTCCACCGTCGTCACCAAGGACGTGCCTCCGGGAGGAATCTGCGTCGGCAATCCCGGCAGGCTGCTGCCGCGCTCCGTCTACGAGCAGAACGCAAAAAACAAGGACCGCCAATGACCAATCCCGGCATCTCCATCAGCGTCGTCATCCCGGCCTACAACGCGGCCCACTTCCTGCCCCGATCGCTCGCCTCGGTCTTCGCGCAGACGCTGCCCCCGCACGAAGTCATCGTCGTCGACGACGGCTCGACCGACGCGACCGCCCAGGTCGCCGCAGAACTCGGCGCCAAGGTCGTCAGCCGCTCCAACGGCGGTCTGGCCGCCGCCAGAAATACCGGCATCCAGGCCGCAAGCGGAGACTGGATCGCGCTGCTCGACGCCGACGACTCGTGGTCGCCCGAAAAACTTGTTCTGCAGGCCGGTCTCATTCAACCGAACATCGTACTCGTCTATACCGGCGCCAGTTTTTTCAACGATCAAGGCCCGGTCAGCACAGAACTGGCGACCGACACCGCCGTCGCCCGCAAGCTCCTGCGCTTCTGCAATCCCATCCTGCCTTCGTCGGTGATTCTTCGTCGTCAAACAGTTCTAGCCGTCGGCGGATTTCGCGAGGATACCCGCACCTGCGAGGATTGGGATATGTGGGTGCGCCTGATCCCCCTCGGCGCCTTCGCCGCTGTCGCCCAGCCCCTGACAAACTACTATATTCACCCACAGAGCCTCAGCGCTTCGCCGGAAAAGATGCTCGACGGCCTGCGAATCATTCTGGAGCCGACGCTCCTGGCGCCATACCGGGGAATCGAGCGCTGGATCTGGCGGCGGCGCATCTGGGCGAGACAGCTACTAAGCGCCGCGCTCATCGCCCGCGATAATCACCTCAAGGGCGAACTCCGCTATGCTCTCCGCTCCCTGCTCTCCTGGCCCTCCCCTTTCTGGGAATCACGGCGCTTCGCCGTGTCTCTAGTAAGCGTGAGAAATCAATTCTTCAAAAAGAAGGATCTATCGTGAACGAAAAACCGCGCATCGCATTGATTCCCGATCGCGCCTGGTGGATCATCGGCGAGATGGGCAAGCAGATCGCCGCGCGCTTCGGCGGCAAATACGACCTCTATTTTCTGCCCGCCGGCATTCTGGCCAGGCGTCCCGATCTCCTCAAAGATGTCGTTGCCTCGGCTGACGTCATTCATTGCCTGAGCGACTACGACGGAATCGAGTTATTGAGCGATCAGGATCGCCGCAAGCTGCCGCCCATCGTGACCTGGTTCCATCACGTGACCCAGTGGAACGCCAATCAGCAGCTTGCCCTGGAGATGAGCTCCGCGCTGGTTGCCTGCACTCCCGGCTGGAAGCAGCTTCTTGAGCAGCGCGTCGACGGCCGCATCCCCATCACCGTCGTCCCGCATGGCGTGGACGCCGATTTCTTCCACCGCCGAAAGGTCCGGCCGTCCCGGTTCGGCATCCCGCCCGGCCGCTTTGTGGCCGGCTTTCTCGGCAACAAGGGAAGCGATTCGGATTACGGCAGAAAAGGCACCGACGTGCTCCTTGAAGTGGCGCGCAAGGCCGCGGCCGCGATTCCCAGCTTTCATCTCGTCATGGGCGGCCCCGGATGGGACAAGGAGGTGCAGGATCTCAAGGCCATGGGCGTCTCTGTCAGCGCCACCGGCTATCTGCGCAAGGCGGATCTGCCCGCGCTCTACTCCGCGCTCGATGTCTACCTGCTCACCTCGCGGGTCGAGGGCGGTCCCGTCACCATTCTCGAGGCCATGGCCTGCGAAACCGCCGTGGTTTCGACGCGCGTGGGCGCCGTTCCCCGCTGGATCGCGGACGGCGTCAACGGCTACAGCGCCGATGTGGGCGATGTCGACGGCCTGTTTGCCGCCCTCGTCGCGCTGCACGGCAACCCCGATCGCCGGGCGGCCATCGTGCGCCAGGGCCGCGCCACCGCGGTCGCGCACTCCTGGGGCAAAATGCTCGCTCCCCTCGAAGCGGTCTACGACGATTTGATTCGCGCGCGCCGTGCCGCGGGCCCTCCGGCGCCGTGCCCCCGCTGGATGAACAACCCCGATGCCCTGCTCCGCGCCAGTTGCGCCGCCGACGCTCTGCTTAATGTCTATTCACGGGTGCGCCGTCACACTTTGACCCTCGCCGAGGGGCTAAAATTGCTGCGCGAGATGCTCTATGGGCTATCGCCTGCCGACATTGCGAAGGGCGCGGCGATGATTCGGCGCTACGAAAAACCAATATAACCGAAAGGGATCGAGATGAAAATATTAAAAGACACGGTGAAACGGTTGCTACCTGCGAAGCAGCTCGATGGGGTGCAGCGCTATCGGGAAAGGCAACTGTTGCGAAAGCGTCTGGAACTCTTCACTAAGATGCCCCTGAACCAGGCCTTTACCCACATTTATGATAGGAGACTTTGGGGAGAGGCACTTGAACATAGCCCGTTTTTTTCAGGTCCAGGATCTCACGATGAGCGAACCGTGAGCTGCTATGAGAATGCAGTTGTGGAGTTTATTCATTCGCTAGATGCGAAACCCGATGTTGTCGACTTAGGCTGCGGAGACTTTTCTGTTGGGTCTCACATCCGACCGCTCTGCCGAAACTATATCGCTTGTGATATCGTCGAACCGCTAATCGAATTTAATAGAAAAGAGTATGAGTCGCAGAATGTCGACTTCAGAGTGCTCGATTTTACAAGAGATCGCATCCCCTCCTGCGAGGTTCTCTTTTTGAGACAAGTTTTGCAGCACCTGTCG
>JAJXZC010000759.1 GCA_021780275.1 Pseudomonadota bacterium | reverse complement strand
AGGTTCAAACGGGCATCCTCCGCGCGTGCCGTCTCCATTCTCAGGCGTTCGCCGAGCCTCATCGCAGACAGCCGGCCGATTCCCTTCTCTCCGAGAGGCGTCTTTGAGCCACCCTGAGTCAGAATCCGATCGACTTCTCGTTTGCGTGCCGGCGTCCCGATTGTGAGAAAATTTGTGCTGATCTCGTCGAGAGACATGCCGCTGCCGGTATCGGAAATCTCGATCGAATTGAGATCATCGTAGGCAGCATCAAGACGCTCCACGAAGCCATTCAGATCTTCCGACTCTTCGACTGCCGCGTTGAATTTAGCCACCGTTTCGTTGCCGGCCGAGGGATCGAGCTTGGCGGACACCTGTCTGATCAAGTCTGCTCTCTGGTCCGCCCGCTCTGATTTGGAAGCTCTCTCCTGGCCTAGAGACTGCGCCCTATCGCGGATGCGCAGATAGTCGTTCCGCCGCATGACGATCTGAAAGCGAATGTCTGCGCCAGTACGCGAACCTGCATCGAAGGCATTCTTGATGAGCTCATAGAACGCAATGATGTCCGAGCTGATGAGCTCGGAGCCTAGCTCCAGTACCGTCCTAGCGTTGACCCGAAAAATCAATCGACCATCCCCCCGGCGAACTAGGTAAAGAGCTGCTTGATATCCGCCACCGCCCTGAACAACTTCATCGGGTTATCGGCAAACGGCAAGAAGCTCTCTCGCTCGTAAAAGCGGCGCGCAGCCTCATCCTTGGCGTCCACAATCACCGCAAACGACGCAATCTCATTGCGCGCGACACGGTAGAGTGCGTCGGCCAGCAGAAATCGGCCATAACCTTTACCCCGAAACCGCCGATCAACAGCCAGCCGGCCCAGAAGAGTCGCCGGGACGAGAGGATAGCGTGGAAGCCGACGAGCCGTCTGATCCGGGAGATCGGCCAGCTTCACGGCCGTTGCCGAGAGTGTGTAATAGCCGCCGATAGCACCGTCCGCGAGCACGAGCACGAACGGCGCCGCCATGTTCTTTCGAGCGTCCTGGCTAGCCTGGCTTCGCAGATATCGGTCGAGCGGTTCGACGCCGCTGGCGAACGAGGCTCGATCATGATGCGACCCGAGCGGCTCGACACGAAGCGATTCTCCAGGAGCACCCGGCACCGGCTATACGCCGGTAGCATCGCGATAGCGGCGTACCGTGTCGCGCAGACGGTCGTTGACGGGTTTCGGATTCAGCAGCGCATCGACAAACGCCTGGCTGTCGCGAACCGATAGTTCGAGCTGCTGATGCTCTTCGATCGCGCGCCGTGCGGCGTCCTGGACGCTGGTCAGCACGAAATCCGTGACCGTCCGCCCCTGAAGGGCAGCGGCATGTTCGATGAGCGTTTTCTGCTCCGCCGTCACCCGGGCCTCAAGGCGCTGGGCGCGGGTACGACCACGTGGGGAATTCAAAACAGACTTTGCCATTGGGTTTCTCCTATGCGGATGTACGGCCAATACCCGGCCGTTTCAAGGGGCCTAAGCGAGAGCGCATAGAAAACCATGGCCAGTACGCGAGAACAAAAAAAGAACACTTGCCTACTTCGCGTCGGGCGGCCATCAATTGCGGAAGCCATGAGGGGGTGCGATGCCCGATTCGATCTACCTCGATAATCAAGCCACGACGCCCACCGATCCGCGGGTGCGTGATGCCATGTTGCCGTTCCTCGAAACGAGCTTCGTTGGCAATCCGCACTCAGAGCATTTCGTTGGACGGCGCGCCGCAACGGCGGTTGACGCCGCGCGCGCCAAGGTCGCTGCGCTGATCGGTGCGCGCCCGCAGGAGATCGTCTTCACTTCCGGCGCGACCGAAGCGAACAATCTCGCTCTTCAGGGCGTGGCGCGATCGCCCCGTCGCCGCGGCAATCACATCGTCACCTGCGCGACGGAACACAAATGCGTCCTGGAGACCGCGGACTATTTGGCGCGCAACGGCTTCCGGGTGGACATCTTGCCCGTCGGTCCTAATGGCCTCCTCGATATCGGGACGCTCGAAGCGGCGATCACGGAAGAGACCTGTCTAGTGTCGATCATGACGGCGAACAACGAGATCGGCGTGCTGCAACCGATCGAGGACATCGCCACGCTCTGCCGGTCACGGGCCATCGTCTTCCATACCGACGCGGCGCAAGCGGCGGGAAAGGTAGCTGTCGACGTTAGTGCGAGCGGGGCCGACCTGATGAGCTTGTCCGGCCATAAGATCTACGCCCCCATCGGTGTCGGGGCGCTTTATGTCTCCGAGGAAAGCTCGGTCGTTCCGGAACCGCTATTCTGGGGCGGCGGCCAAGAGCGTGGCTTTCGGTCCGGAACCATTTCTCCGTCCTTGTGCGTCGCCTTCGGCACGGCTTGCGCCATAGCGCGCGACGAGCTCGAGCACGACGCGCAAGCCGCCGCGATGCTCAGCAACGTCTTCCTCGAGCTTATTCTAGCGCGCTGTCCTGATGCCCGCGTGAATGGTGATCGGAAGCGACGCCTTCCCGGCAATCTCAGCATGACCTTTCCGGGATGCGATGCCGACCGAATCGTCGGGGCCCTGCAGCCGGACATTGCCCTCTCAACGAACGCCGCGTGCAGCGCCGG
The DNA here is from genome assembly GCA_021780275.1 of Pseudomonadota bacterium. The sequence continues at coordinate 222 of JAJXZC010000759.1, read as the reverse complement.
CGTCTTGCAGCCCTCGCATGTCCTGTTGGCTATGGGCTTGAGCGAATCCGACGCCGCAAGCACGCTGCGCGTCGGCTTCGGCCGGTTCAACACCCGCGCCGAAATCGAGATCGCAGCCGAACGCCTCGCGGAGGCGGTGCGGCGTATCCGCAAGGATGAGGCGTTGTGCGCGCGAAGCGGTTTAGACCTTCTTGAAAAAGCCATCGGCGAAATTCTTATTCC
>JAJXZC010000017.1 GCA_021780275.1 Pseudomonadota bacterium | reverse complement strand
AGGTCTCTTGCCACTCTATCGGCAATGGCAAGCGAAGAGGTGAGGCCGGGACTTTCTATGCCAAAAAGATTGATAAGTCCCGTCATCCCGTGCGTTTCCGGACCGGAAATCAAAAAATCTGCTGCCGGTTCGTGGGGTCCGTGGATTTTGGGACGCACACCGGCATAAGCGGGCGCGAGCGCATCGTCCGGCAGCGCAGGCCAATAGCGGCGGATGGCGTCGTAGAAGACCTGCCCGCGCGCCGGGTTCACGGCATAGTCGATGGCGTCGGCGTCTTCCGGTTCGATCCATTCGACGTCCGGGCCGAAACGCGCCTGGCCGCCCATGTCGAGCGTCAGGTGGACGCCGAGCCCTGCCGCTTCGGGTACGGGATAGATGAGGCGGGAGAAGGGCGCGCGGCCCGTCAGCGTGAAATAATTGCCCTTGGCAAACCAGGCGCTCGGGATGTGCACCGCGTCGAGGCCTTCGATCCGCCGGGCGACGCTTACCGCATTGAGCCCGGCACAATTCACCAGCATCCGGCATTGGAGCCGCGTCCCGCCGACATGCAGCAGGAAGCCTTCTCCATTCGCCTCCGCCCTGTCGAGGCTTGAGCCAAAGGCGATCATGCCGCCCCGGTCCTCGATCTCGCCGCGCAGCGAGAGCATATAGGCGTGCGCGTCCAGAATGCCGGTCGAGGGCGAGAGCAGGGCGCTTGCCGCTTTCAGCGACGGTTCGAGGCGCATGGCTTGCGCACCTGAAATCTCTGTGATGTCGTCGACGCCATTGGCGCGCGCCCGGGCCGCGATCTGCGAGAGTTCTTCGACCTGGGCTTCATCGCTCGCCACGATCAGCTTGCCGCAGCGCCGATAGGGCAGCTGGTGGCTTTCAAGATAATCGTAAAGCTGGTGCCGTCCCGCGACGCAAAGTTCGGCGCGCAGCGAGTCCTTGGGATAATAGATGCCTGCGTGGATCACTTCGCTGTTGCGGGCGGAGACCTCCGTGCCGATGGCCTCGTGGCGTTCCAGCACCAGCACATCGCGTCCGGCTATCGCCAGCGCCCGGGCGCAGGCCAGCCCCACGGCGCCCGCGCCGACGACGACAGCTTCGATCCTCTCGATGTCGCTCATGGCAAATCCCCCCGCGCGGGCGGAGGCTCGCGCGTGCAAGGGAGGGTTTGCCGTTTTTGGCCTTTTATTGCAAGGGCTGATCCTATCGCCCGATCCGCCCGTATAGAGACGAAATGCACTTATCAGGATCCGACCTCATGCTGCGCACGTTTGTCGCCTATGTCTCCACAGGGCTTGTCTTCGTGGTGGTGGACGCCATCTGGCTCAGCACCATGGGCGGCTGGTACCGCCGCATGATGGGCGACCTGCTCTTGCCGGATTTCCGCCTCGCGCCCGCCGTGGTCTTCTATTTCCTGTTTCTGGCCGGGCTCATCATCTTCGCGGTCGGCCCGGCGCTGGAGCAGGGCAAGCTTTCCACCGCACTTCTCTATGGCGCGCTCTTCGGCTTCTTCACCTACGTCACCTATGACCTTACCAATCAGGCGACGCTGACGCGCTGGCCGCTCGAACTTGCCGTGGTCGATATCGCCTGGGGCACGGTGCTTTCGGCGACGTCGGCCGTGCTCGGCACGCTCATCGCGCGGACTGTGCTGGGTTGGTTGGAATAAACGCTTTCCCACCTCCCCCTTGCGGGGAGGTGAGGGTCTTCCTCACCGCCCCTTCACGATCTCCACCGACTGAACCTCGGGCTTGCCATCCGCGCCATGCACGGTCGTCTGCCACTTGTCGCCGACGTGATCGCCTTTCAGTTCCGCGCAGCTCTTGGGCGCTTCGCCCTGACCCTCGGGCATTTGCTGCTGCACGCAGAGGTTCTTGCCGTCGATCCACCATTTGCCCTTGGCCTCAAAGACAGAGGTCGAATGGGGCGGGGTGATCTCGCCCGAGAAGGTGTGATCGCGGTTGTAGTAGAGCTTCATCACCGTCCCGTCGGGCCGGGTCCCGAGCATCGTATTGCCGAACCGCGGCTCCATCGACGCCGCGAGTGCCGGCAGCGCCGCCATTGAAGCTGCCGCCACGATGAAACCTAAACGCATGAAACGCATGACAAACTCCCCGTTTATTTGCCGCGAGACTAGCACGGGCAGTGGCGGAGGGAAGGGGCGGAAAAAGTCGACAAATAATATCATTTTGCTATCAAATTCAGACTTGCCAAAATTATTCAGCAGGAATTATTCGCAATAAATGGCCGATTATTTACTTTGCGAAAACAAATAAAGGCATAAAAAAGGTCAGATATCATCGCCTAACCAATGAGTCGCCCCCGGGGGCCAAATGCCTGATCTAACGAGAGCGCAGAAGCTGCTCCAACTGGCCGAAGAGCCATCGAGCGAAAAGAGGCGGGAGCTTCTTCGCGAAATCACGGACATTTTCCTCGGCGACCCGAAAAATCATTCGGATGTCGTGCGAAAGCATTTCGGCCATCTTCTGGGTGACCTCTCGGGCAAGGTTGATGTCGAGGCGCGGACCGAGCTTGCCAATCGCGTGGCGAAGGTCGACACGGCGCCGGAAAATCTCGTCCGGCAACTTGCGCGAGACGAGATCGCGGTGGCCTCGCCCGTTCTCGAGCACAGCACGGTGCTGTCCGACGGCGATCTGATCGAAATCGTGCGCTCCAAAGGCAGCGAGTATCAGACCAGCGTTGCGCGCCGTCCCGTGGTGGCCGAAAGCGTCTCCTCCGCGCTGGTCGACGTCGGACATGTCGATGCCGTTCAGACCTTGCTGAAAAACGCTGGCGCAAGAATTAACCGCCTCGCGATGGAAAAGGCCATC
>JAJXZC010000350.1 GCA_021780275.1 Pseudomonadota bacterium | reverse complement strand
ACAGCGATTTCTCGATAGCTCATGACCGCAAATCGTTAATTTCTAATACCTTGTGAGCTTATAACTTACGTTAGGCAGGAGATGTTCCTCAAGCGGAAAAGCCAGACATACAGCACCGATGCGCGCCCGAGGCCCGGGCTGCATCGATGCTTGATAATTGCGATAAATACGGAACTGCGGCGAGATCCCAATCACCACTTCTGCAGATCGTACCAGTGCTGAATGTCTTTGCGAATCTGATCGCGCGCGAGGCCGTAGCGTTCTTGGATCAGGCCTTCGAGCTGGTCCTGCTTGCCGGCTATTCTGTTTAAATCATCGTCGGTCAATCGGCCCCATTGCTCTTTGATCGTGCCCTTCAGCTGCTTCCAGTTTCCTTCGACGCGGTTCCAGTCCATCCTCGCCTCCTCTTCAGGTCTAGATTGGCCGTGCCCTCAATTCCAAGGGTGTGGGTTGGGTTCCGCCGGCCTTTGCATGTGCCGGCAGCACAGAGGACCGCTGGCCGTCGCGATATCGTGACAATTGAATGATGCGCCCGGCCTTGTTCGTTAATTTAGTTTATAGCGAAGACGCAGTTTCGCACTGTATGGGCAGGTGTCAGAGGTGGCATATGCCGATACGGAAATTACTCGATAACAGTGCTTTTGAAGCGGAAGACGTGGCCGCGATCACCGCGGCCTTTGAGGAGGTTCTGCGGCGCTTGCGCATTCCGAGGGGCAGCAATCCGAAGCGCGAGGAAATGATCGCTCGAAAGGTTTTTGCCATAGCCAAGAGCGGCGAGACCAATGCGCCTCGCATCGTCGCGGAAACGATTCGGCAAATGAGAAACTGAGAGCTTGCGTTGAAAGGAAGTCTGGCGGTCGCAGCGCCCGTCGTCCGCCAGCAAGAATGCTTATGCCGGGCAGATACACGCGGGCGCTAAGCACTCAGCCGGATGGCACAAACCGATCGTCGCGCCTGTTCGGCCCGGTGATCGTTTTCGAGAGTTGCACGGGCATGTCGTTGTCAGTGACGACGATGTTGAAGTCTTCGAGCACGTCCAGTTGAAACCGGCGCCAGGCCTGTAAATCATGACCGGTAAAGGTGATGAGTGTTTCGCCCTCATCGTCGGTGACGCGCACCACACCATCAATGGTTCTGACAAGATTCATCGCATCGGACATCATGTCTGATACTCCGTGATGTGAACCTGTCCGTTCATGCTATGCGATAATTTACTTAAAGGCGATTCACTAAAGCAATGTACAAAATTCTATAGCTTCGGCGTCGCACAGTTCGCGTAAATCCGGCATCCTAAGAGGCGCCGAAAAAACCAGGCGCCGATGCGCCATCCATCGGCGCATTGGTCCAGCTATCGTGTCCTTACAGCTGAAGCGTGAGCGGTGATCAACTTGCCTTGGCGGCAAAAGCGACGGAGCTTTCGGCGTCATCCGATGGATCCGTGCTGGCTGTGCCGGGCCGACTTGCAAGCCCGGCAAGTTCGGCTTCGCCGATCAGCTCGCCCGGCTCATCGCGGTAGCTGTTTCGGCCGGAATAGACTTTGCCTTGCCATTTCAGCTCGATCTCGCGCCGGCGGGGGTCGCGCCGGAATGCCTCGATGAAGCGATTGATGCTGGCGAGCAGAGAAAGCCGATTCGGTTTCGCCGCGACGGCGGCAGTATAGTAATAATAAGTCGAGGCAATGTTGCCGGGCAGCACGTCTATCTTGCCAAACCACGGGCTCGTCACGTCGGTTGCGGCCCAGTGATAGATGGGCAGATCGACACAAAACGCATCGACCTTGCCGTCGACCAAGCAATCATGAATGCGTCCTTGGTCGGAATAGGCGATCAGATTGCCGAGCGTGACCTGACCGCCAGATTTGTTTCGATTGGCGCCCCAGCGCAATCCCGCCGTTTCGAGCACTTGGAAAGCGCCCGGGTCATTGATGACGCCAAGAACGAGCCCTTCCAGGTCGCGTATGCCGCTAATACGCCGATCGCCTTTGCGGCGGGCAAGGATGAAGGGGAGGTAGGTATAGGTCTCGGAATAGGCGACGCCGCGATAGGCGACGTTTGGCGGAAGCGCGCTCCACACCACATCGACGGCTTCCTCGTCCGGCCTCGGTCCGACGTAAAGAAGCTCGGTCAGCACGTCCCAGGGGTGTTCGACGAATTCGCAATCGACACCGATCGCACGGGCATAGGCGCGGGCGTAATCGGCATCGAGCCCGCTCAAGGGCTCGCCGGGGCGCCGGCGGAACGACAGCCCAACAAAGCCTGGCTCGATGCCAACGCGAAGCCGTCCGCGTCGGTGGATCGTTTCGAGCCGGTCTACGTCGTCCGTCTCGATATGCCATTTCCGGACGATGCGCTCGAAAGCGTGCGAGGGTGATGCGCTCTGCATCGCCGCTTGGACAGCGGTCAGCTCCTTGGCCGCCCAATCGAGCTTACCGCCCGCGCGCGCGATCATCGTCGCCTGCATGTCGTCGAGCTCGCGAATGACCGTATTGTTGGCGGCGACCTCGCCGAGGCCGACCGAGAGCTCTTGGACGCGGTCGGCTATCCGGCCAAGCGAGGCTTCGCTTGTCGTTCTTATGTCGCCCACGGCCTCCCGAACGCGGCCCACCGCGTCGATGGCTTGGCGTTCGACTGTCGAGAAATCGAGAAACGCCTCGATCTCTCTTGCGCCTGCCATGGTCGTCTCGGCCAATTTGCCGACCTCGTTGGCGACCACGATAAAGCCGCGCCCGGCTTCGCCGGCGCGCGCCGCTTCGATCCGGGCATTGATCGCGAGCATTTTGATCTGCCGCCCGATTTCGAGAATTCCGCCGAGTACGGCGCGG
>JAJXZC010000204.1:574-2822 GCA_021780275.1 Pseudomonadota bacterium | reverse complement strand
TGCAAGCGTGCGGGCAATGGACGTTCCTGCCTTTTGTTTTTTGATATTGGCGGCATAAGGTTTTTCCGTTGCTGATCTTTCTTTGTGCTTTGCAAGGCTTCGTTATTTTTCTCTGCGCCTTTTTACAAGATTGTCACTGCCCCGCGATGGTGCAGCCGTCGATCCGTGTGGTCGGCGCGGCGATGCTGTATTTTGTGCTGGGATGTTGCGGCGTATCGTTGGCCAGCGCCACATTCATGAACATTTTTCCAAGTGTGCCGGAGACCACGAAGCCGGAAACCGCCGTTTTGGTTATTTTTCCGTCTTTGATTAGCAGGCCGTAAGCCTCGCGCGAGTGCGTGCCGTTGGCGGTGTTTACCGTGCCGCCCTTGAAGCCTTTGATGTAGATGCCTTCCTTGATGCCGGCGATCAGTTCTTCCGGCGTCAGCGCGCCCGGCAAGACGGTGCTGTTTGTCGGGCCGTTCTCGCGTCCGATGGGGTTGACGCCGATCTGACGGGCTTCCGTGACGCTTGTATTGAAAATTTTGAGAACGCCGTCTTCGATGAAAGTCACCGGCTTCATTTCAAGACCGGCGGAGTCAAGCGTGCCGGAACCAAGGCCGCGTTTGACCAGAGGGTCGTCGACCAGGGTGACGCCTTTGCTCATGATCTGCTGGCCCTGTTTTCCCTTCAAGAAGGTATTGCCGTTGAAGACTGCGGTGCCGTCGAGCGCCGCCATGACCGTGCCGAAGAACTCCTCTGCGGCCGCGTGGTCAAGCACGATGGGCATTTCGCCGGTTCCGGGCAGGACGGAATCCAGCTGCGCGATCGTGGTGAGCGCTGCGTTGCGCCCCAGTTCCGACGGGTCGGTCATGTCCTCGAAATGAAGCGCCCGGCTGTAATCGTAGCCTGCTTCCATGCCGTTCTTCGACTCGGCGATGACTTCGCCACTGGCGCTATAGATCGTTTTCGCCATATGATTTTCAAGGCCGTTGGTGGCCTTTGTATAAGATTGCCAGGCGGACTTGCCGACTTTCAGGCGATCCGTCGTCTTGACGCCCTGCACGGCGCGCGCCGCCTCTTCGAATTTGCGCGCGTAACAGATCAGCTCTGCCTGTCCGGGCTGATTTTCCTCGTAAAGGTCTAGCGCCGACGCATCCGGCTGGGGAACGACTTTTTCTTTTTCCAGCAGACGGTTGTTTTCGTTTTCCGGCACAAGATGGATGATCTGCATGTTCTCGCGCATGGCGGCGCGGATTTTCTCGGTGTTAAGCGTATTCTTCGAGAAGGATACGCTGCGCTTGCCGGCATAAAGAGTGATATGAACGGATTGTCCGACGCCGGTGACGAGTTGGGAAACCGCGCCGTTCGATACGCCGCCGCTCAGGTTCTCCGCCGCGCTGAGGGTGACCCGGGCGTGGGTGATGCCATAGGGCTTGCCCGCGTCAAGCGCGTAATCGAGCAACGCTCCTGCGATGGGCTTGGCTTTCTTGAGGAAATCTTTTTCCGCTTGCGTTGTCATTTCACTTACTCCTATTTTCCCGCGCCGCCGACGGTCATTTTTCTGACCAGAATCGTCGGCTGTCCGCATCCGACCGGGACGGACTGGCCGTTTTTGCCGCAAACGCCCGCGGATTTTTCAAGTTTGAGATCGTTGCCGACCATGGCGATATTCCTGATCACCGTCGCGCCGTCGCCGGTGATCGCCGCGCCCTTGACCGGCTCGCATATCTTGCCGTCGCGGATGCGCCAGGCCAGCGCGGCGTTCATGTTGAACTTGCCGGAGGTGATGTCCACTTGTCCGCCGCCCATCCGGGTGACGTAGAGGCCGTCTTTGACGGAAGCGATAATGTCTTCCGGATTGTGCCCGCCGGGCGCGAAATAAGTGTTGGTCATGCGCGGCATCGGCAGGTGCGCGTAAGACTGGCGGCGGCCGTTGCCCGTCGGCTTGACGCCCATCAGCCGCGCGCTCTGGCGGTCTTGCATGTAGCCGTGCAACACGCCGTCTTTGATCAGAACGTTCGCCTGCGTGCGCGTGCCTTCGTCATCGAAGTGAAGGCTCCCGCGCTCGCCCGGCATGTCGCCCGCGTCGATGACGGTGACCTCGTCGCCCGCGATTTTCTGCCCGGTCTTGCCGCTGTAGACGGAGGTTCCCTTGCGGTTGAAATCGCCTTCGAGTCCGTGGCCGATCGCTTCATGCAGCAGAACGGCCGACCAGCCGGGGTTGAGCACGACGTCCATGACGCCTGCCGGCGCGTCTTCAGCGATC
>JAJXZC010000204.1:0-564 GCA_021780275.1 Pseudomonadota bacterium | reverse complement strand
AGCAGCGTTTTGGCGATTTCGAGCGCCTCATCGGCGGCCTTCCTGCAGGCGGCTTCGTTGAAAGCCTCCCGGCAATCGATATGCCCGCCGATCAGGGTTTCGCCGGTTTCGACGTTGCCGTCTTTATCCGTGACCTGCACGGAGATACGCAGGCTCGTCATGGGCCGGGTTTCAGTCAGTTCCTGTCCGTCCTGCGTAATGATATGCACGTCTTTTACCCCGGAGGAATAGCTGACCGAGACATTGGTCACCGAAGAATCAAGGTTTTTCGCGTAGGTTTCAAGCGCGTCTATCCTGCCGATCTTCTCGGCCAGAGACATGCCGCTGAGAGTTGCCTGTTCGGAAAAGAGTTTCTTGTCGACCTTGCCGAAGGCCGGAAGCGTGTCCGAAGTTTCCATCGCGGGCCCGGCCGGGTCATCTTCCTTCTCCGCTTGCGCGCCGCCGTTATCGAGTATTTCGCGCGCGGCGGCGATCGCTTTCTTCAGCGCTGCCGTGTTGAACTCTTCCGAATAGGCGTAACCGACCTGCTCGCCCGCGCCGACGCGAAAGCCGAAGCCTTCGCTG
>JAJXZC010000662.1 GCA_021780275.1 Pseudomonadota bacterium | reverse complement strand
CTTCGCGGATTTCGGCAATGCAATCCTGCGGACCATTGAGCGCCGCTGTGGCGGCAACCTGGATCGGCGTGAAGGCACCGTAGTCGAGATAGGATTTCACGCGGCCGAGCGCGTTGATGAGACGCTCGTTACCCACGGCAAAACCCATGCGCCAGCCGGGCATGTTGAAAGTCTTGGACATGGATGTGAATTCGACGGTGCGTTCGCGCGCGCCGGGGATCTGCAGGATCGAGGGCGGCGGGTTGCCGTCGAAATAAATCTCGGCATAGGCGAGATCGGAAATGATGTAGATGTCGTGCTTCTGCGCGAAGGCGACGATCTCGCGATAGAAATCGAGATCGGCTACCTGCGCCGTCGGGTTCGACGGATAGTTGACTACGAGCGCCACGGGTTTCGGCACGCTGTGGCGCACGCCACGCTCCAGCATGTCGAAGAAGCCTTCCGGGCTTTCGAACGGCACCGAGCGAATGACGGCACCGGAAATGATGAAGCCGAAAGCATGGATCGGATAGCTCGGGTTCGGACAAAGGATGACGTCGCCCGGCGCGGTGATCGCCTGTGCGAGATTGGCGAGACCTTCCTTGGAACCAAGGGTCGCGATGACTTCGGTTTCCGGGTTCAGCGTCACGCCAAAGCGGCGCTCGTAATAGGCAGCCTGAGCGCGGCGCAGGCCGGGAATGCCGCGCGAGGAAGAATAGCGATGGGTCTTGGGATCGCGCACGGCTTCGACGAGCTTTTCGACGATATGCGGCGGGGTCGGCATATCGGGGTTGCCCATGCCGAAATCGATGATGTCGCGACCCTCGGCGCGCGCCTTGGCCTTGAGCTTGTTGACGCTCTCGAAGACATAGGGTGGCAAACGCTTGATGCGGTGAAATTCTTCGCTCATGGCAAAATCCTGAAACGGGCCGTCCCGCTTGCGACAAGTAGGCCCCCTGCAACGCCGCCCTTATAGCGCCAATCCTGCGCCTGAGCCACGTCAAAGGGGCAAAAATCTGAGGGCGAGCCCCCGGATTTTTGCTCCGCCCCCGGCAAAAGAGGGCTGAAATGCCTAAAGGTCCGCCTTATTCGGCGTCGGGAACGGACTGGACCTCAACGGGGGTGGTCGGTGCGGCTTTGACACCCTCAGATTCGTTCTCTTCCGCCGCATTCTTGGCCTCGTCCGCAGCCTCTTTCTTGCGGGCTGCCTTCTGCTCAGGCGTCAGAATGTCGTCGAACGACGCATGGCCTCCACGGGGCGGCATGGGAATGACCCCCGGCGGCAACTGAAGGGCCGGTTTAGCCGGTTCGGCAGCTTGGTCAGCCAGCGCCCCGGTTCCCGCCTGGGCGGGCTCAGCCGCAGGCGCTTTGGCTTCCGAAACGGGTTCTTCGACGGCGGGCGGCGGTGGCGCGGTCTCAGCCGACTTCGAAACGGGCGCAGGCGCAGGAGCCGCAGGCGCCGCCGCGGAAGCCGGTTCAGCGGGCTTCTGGGGCGCCGTTTCGGTCGCGACCTTGGCGGGCGTGGGCGCTGCGGCCTTGGCAGGCGCGGCGGCAACAGCAGGCGTCATATCCGTCGAATCCGGCTGCATCATGCTTTCGTCTGGCGTCTTGACCTCGGAACCTTTCGCGGGCGGCGGCAGCACGCCCCCTTCGCGCAAGTCCTTGTCACCTGCTTTCGCAGCGGCGCGGTCTTCTTCGAGGCTTTCGACAATCGCCTTCTGATCACTGGAACTCGTCACCTTGGGCTTCTGGTCGGGCACATTGGCGAGATCGGGAAATCCCTTTGTCCCTTCAGGCGTCGGAGCAGGCTTTGCCTCACCATAAACCGCGGCGGGCTTCGCCGAATCCGGCAAGGCCGAACAGGCCGCCAGTGCACAGACAATCGTCGCCGCAAAAGCAGAGCGCACAAACAGCTTCCTCACAGCACGCGAGGAACGGGTCTCTGCGGCAAACTCAAATCTCGACATAAGGTCTCCATTCCTCGACGTAAGAGCGGCATTCGGGCGACGAAACTGCCTGTTTTCTCCAGCTGTCTCAAACAATTTATCTCATTTTCATGGGCTGGCGCGCCAGAGCGTATAGTATAGATGAGTATGACAAAACCGTTAGTCGCAGGCCGAATGGTCCGGGCGACAAAAGGGACCAGGAAATAGCCGTGTCAGAAGACAAGAATATCCCGTCAGTCGAGAGTGCCGCTCCCACCGAAAGCCCCTCCTCCGAGACGCAGGTAAAGGCAAAACCCGTCCGCAAAGCCAGCAAGCCGAAGGCCGCCGCGAAGCCCAGGACAACGGCAAAGAAGACGACGGCAAAAAAGGCTGCCCCCAAAAAGGAGAAGGCAGCCCCTGCGCCCACGGGCAAATCGACAAAGAATGAGGACCCGTCCCGCGATCAGGGCTATGCCGCCAGATCCGCCGCACCCGAGCCTCAACAGAAGAAATTCCCGGTTCCCAATCTCGCCGCTCTGACGATGAACCTCGTTCAGGCTGCAACACTCGCACAGCGCGCCGCCTCGCAAATGATCGGCGGTGAGGAAAGCGAGAGCATGAGCGAGCAGCTCGAGGACGCCAAGCGCATCGGCAGCGCCATCCTCGATGTCGCGAGCAACTACGTCAAAAACCCGATGCAGATCGTCGAGGCGCAGGCGAAACTCTGGAACGGCTATCTGAACCTCGTGCAGGCCTCCGCCAACCGTCTGCTCGGCAAGGAAACGAAACCCGTCGTCACCCCTTCGCGCGGCGACAAGCGCTTCAAGGATCCCGACTGGCACAACCGCTTCGCCTTCGACCTGTTGAAGCAGTCCTATCTGCTGATGAGCCAGTGGCTGGAAAAGCAGGTGCATGAAACCAAG
>JAJXZC010000633.1 GCA_021780275.1 Pseudomonadota bacterium | reverse complement strand
CGCAGCGCCTGGACCAGTCGGTGCAAACACAAAGGCGCCGGCGCCGCGCCATTCCGTGATCTGTAGCTCAGACTCCTTCAGGCGCGTCCAAAGCGCTCGGAGATCATCGTTTTCCTTGGCGAGCTCCGACATCATCCACGGTCGCAGTTCGCCGATACGGCTTCCGTCGGGATGGATAATGGACCGGACGTCGCGCCAATCGGCCGAGGCCGGATTGAGTCCGGTCAAGATCGCCTCTAGCGAGGCGACATTCGGGAGCTGTGTAGGATTGCTCATTCTTTGCATGCTTTCACGAGGGGGTAGCGTAGCGCACAGGTATCTGAATCGACGCGCCCTGCTGGACTCCCATCACGTGTTCTGCTTTTGTTCGCATCACCTACAGAAGCTCGTTGCGAAGGGAGCGACCCATGACGAACGTGACCTATTACGTTGTCCTGCCGTTTGTCCGCGACGACGACGGCGAACTCGTCGCCGAAGAGGCGATCGAGGCCCAATCGGCTTTCTCCGCGCAACGTCGCGCCCAAGCCCTGATCGGCAAGAAAGCCGGCGCGATCGCGTTCAGCCGCGCTGGCGATCCCGCGCTCGGCGAGTTCGAGGACGCCATCATTCTCGGACGCTATGGCGAGACGCCGACAGATCTATTGGCGTTCACGGATGGCGCATAGAGCGCTTCCTGCGCAGCCGTTGTCGACACGGATGTGGAGGTCGCAAGCAACGATAACGATTTGGCAGCGGCGGGGGAGGGCATCGATGACGTTGCCACGAGAGGGGCGACGATGATCGCGCGCCCGTAAAGAATCGCGTCGGCCCCGCCTTTTGGGCGGGGCCGCTTGCGGCGCGAGGGTCAATCCCGGCTGGGGCGAGACCAGATGAGCTGCAGGTCGCTCTCGCCTTCGACCTCGACCAGGGTCGCATAGATCGGAGCCGGGAAGCTCGGGTCGTCCAGCTTCACCGAGAGGTAGTCGCGCTCGGTGTCCTTGGCCGTCTTCTGCCAGGCTGCACCTAGCTCCACATTGCCTGCGTAGATCCGGAACTGCGGTCCCTTCTCGGAGGGATTCTCGACGCGGATGATCCGGGCCTTGGCGTTGAGAGCGAGGGTGCGAACCGTGCCGGAGAAGCCGTTGCTGTTCGCGGTGAACGTGCCGATGGTCGCCATTTTCGTGTCCTTTTCAGGTTTCGGGCCGCGCCTATCGCGGCCTCGATAGCGGTCGACAGACCGGAGGCGATCGGCCTGCACCCGACAGGGCCGGAACGCAGTGGAGGGCGGTCGCGGCGCGACTTTGTTGCTGCGCGAGGAATGGCGGCGCAGCCGACAGGGGAAGAAAGTCGCGACCGACCGTTGCAGGCTTGAGAGCGAGACGGCGCGTCAGCGACGACGGCCTTCGGTCAGACACGCCACATCGAGGACGACATGGGCGAGCCAACGCAACCACTTCGAGGACACCCAAGGGCGACCCCGAAGCACATTCATGCAAGACGTCGGATCGAATCCGGCAACTGGCGACTTCGCCGGCGGGACCCGCAATTTCCGAGAACTCGGGGCAGGGTGAGGCGGGCTGCGTAGCGTGAGAAGGACAAATCGACGAGTCCACGACTCTCGCGCGTGCTGTGCGCGACCCGATCAGAGATAGAGCTGCAACTGATCGTGCTCCGTGGTAGGCGAAGCTCCAAGCGATGACAGCGTGACGCCCAACAACCGGATGCCCTTCTGCGGCGGAAACACGGGCTCCAGAAGGCTGGCCGCGATCTGCTCGACGTCGAATGCGGAATCAATCGGCGCCGCGGCCGTGCGGCTCCGCGTGATTTGCTGAAAGTCGGCGAACTTCACTTTGAGCGTGACGGTCCGGCCACGAGCGCCTTTCGCTTTACAATGCCGCCAGACCTTCGCAACGAGCGCTTTGATCTCGGTGAGCGCCGTATCGAGATCGAGTATGTCGGTCGCAAATGTGTCTTCGGCCCCGATCGATTTACGGGGTCGGTCCGCGACAACAGGCCGCTCGTCGATCCCGCGTGCGATCCGATAGTACCAGCCGCCGGCTTTCCCGAAATGCTCGTTGAGAAAAGCGAGTGATTTCGCCTTCAGATCGGCCCCCGTCTCGATGCCGAGCCGTTGCATTTTGGCAGCCGTCGCTGGACCGACGCCATGAAACTTCTTCACCGCAAGCGCCTCGACAAAAGCCGGTCCCATGCGCGGTGTGATCACGGCTTGCCCGTTCGGTTTGTTCAGATCGCTCGCCATTTTCGCGAGGAACTTGCAGTAGGAGATTCCGGCCGACGCATTGAGACCCGTGACTTCCTTGATGCGCGCGCGGATCTGCGTCGCGATCTCCGTCGCAATGGGAATGCCGCACCTGTTCTCGGTCACATCGAGATAGGCCTCGTCAAGCGACAGGGGCTCGATCAGATCGGTGTGCTCGGCGAATATTTCGCGGATCTGCGCCGACACGGTCCGATAGACGTCGAAGCGCGGCGGCACTAATATCAGGTCGCGGCATTTTCGCTTCGCGGTGATCGACGGCATCGCTGATCGAACGCCAAAGGCGCGCGCCTCATAGCTTGCGGCCGCGACGACGCCGCGGGCGGCCGCGCCGCCGACCGCGACCGGCTTGCCGCGCAGCGCCGGATTATCCCGCTGCTCGACCGAGGCGTAGAAGGCGTCCATGTCGACATGGATGATCTTGCGCGGCGACGCCCCGATATCCTGCTGCTCGCCGAGAGGTTCACGCGTCCAACGATCGCCGTTCGGTTGCGCCGCCATTGCTCATTCCGCCGACGCTGGTGTCCTTGCGCGAGTGGCGCGCACTGCACCGATGCAATATGCGCCCAT
>JAJXZC010000060.1 GCA_021780275.1 Pseudomonadota bacterium | reverse complement strand
TACAATAACAACAAATTACGGTTTTGAATGTGCCAGGCAGCGGGGTCTATTTGCGACACACTTTTGGCGGCACCCAGCTTCCATCCAGCGCAGAAAGCTCCGGCCAGTAAAGACGCAGGTTCATCGAAAAGGCACCGGAGGCGGGCGCAGGCAGCCAGTTCGATTGTTTCTCGCTTTCAGGTGCCTCGCGCTGAATATAGAGGTCGAGCGAGCCATCTTCGTTGAACCGGAGCTTGTCGCGATCCCCGATTGCAAAGCGGTTGATCGGATTGGAAGCAAACAGCTGGCGGTCGTTATACATGGTCAGCGACCAGAAGGCGCGTACAGGCGGCAGCTCCGACTTGTCGAAATGAATGACATATTTCGCATTGCTGTCGAACGGTTGTCCGTCGCTTTGCATCAATGCGCTTGGGTAGATGGCGTCCTCGACCACCACCGCACCAAGTCCGAAAAAGGCGATGACCGCGCGACGCATATAGTCGGTGCCATAGGTGCCCATCGGATTGAGGATCATTCGCCAGCCGTTGTGAAGCGCGCCGGTGCGCGTGATCGCAACACCAATGCGCTTCAACCCTTCAGCAGGCGCTGCTTCAAGTGCGTTCTTTTGTTCGTCAGAAAGCGCATCGATGTCGAATGTTTCGCCGGGCTTGAGGCCGATCCGCGCCAGACGATCAAGCGTCGGTGTGTCGTCGAAATGCGGCGGGTTGAGCTTCATCGTTTCGGCAAAGATCGAGAAAAATTGCGCCGCCTTCATCTTGAGGACCTGATCGACCGGCGCGCTCATGTCGAGCGCAGGATCGTTCTCGCCCGCAGGCGCAACGTAATTCGCATCCCCATAGGCAGAGAGCGGCGTCGCCGTGATCCCGGCCTGAAAGGCTCTGACGGCGGGATAATCGTCAACGCCATTTGTCTGCGTACGACCGATGATCCAACCCGTTGCGGTCGGCGAGCGATATGCCTTGACGCCCGACGGCAATTCGCCCTGCCACTCCGGACCGACGACGGCGATCACCTGTTTGTGCGAGCCCGTTGTGCGCGGGCCGACGGAGGCGAAGACATGGCTCCACATATCCATGATCGGCAAGACATAGTAGCGCCCGCCGGAATCCGGGATGGTGATGATGAGCGGCTCCTTGCTGACGTCGAACCAGAGCGCCGAATAAAGCGTGTCTGCATTGGGCCGCACCACGGCGTCGAAACTGTCTTCGGGAAAATGCGTCAGATGCGAAAAGCGGTTCATCGGCGCGAAGAGCGGCGCGGCGTTTCCGCCGGCGCGCGCGGGCGGGTTGGTCGTCACCCGCCGCGTCATCTCCATGATGACCAGCGGAAAGGCAAAGACATAAGCCTCTGCGGCGATTTCCTGAAATTCACGCGTGTCCGTCGTCATCGCAATCCTCCCTGATGCCAGTCTGGCGTTCCTTTAGAGCAAGCGCCCGGCGAGTGCGAGCGCGGGATACGCCAAAAAATTGGCATTTTGCGCCACGCGCCCTATGCTCCCTCGATCATTCAAACAGGGCGTTCTCCACCCATGGCCCAATCCGCCGCCTTCGACAGCCGCTTCATGACGATGGGCTATTTCAGGCTGATCCTGCGCCGCTTCGGCACCACGCCTGAGCTTCGCGCGGCGATCCTCGAAGGCACGGGCGTCACCGAGGCGACGCTGGACGACCCCAACGCCCATATCGACCTCTATCAGCAGATCAGCCAGAACGAGAACCTCGACGTCTTGCTCGGCGAGGGCTGGGTCACCATCGCGCCCGAGCTCTGGGCCCATCCCGCACATGGCGCCTTTGGCGTCGCGGCGATAACAGCGCCCGACCTCATGCGGGCGATTGAATTCATGGCGCGCTATTCGCTGGTGCGTGCACCGCTCAATAAGTTGCACCTGCGCCGCGGGCCTGACCATCTGACGATCGAATACAGCGTCAACGAAACGCTCACCGAGCCGCAAAGGCGTGTGGTGAGCGAGATCACCTTCATGTCCGTGCGTGCGCTTGTCGCCGACATCCTCGGTCGCCCGCCCGCCGAGATGGAATTCAGCTTCGCCTGCGGCGAGCCATCCTATGCCGCTGAATTGAGAAAGCTGCTGGGCTCTCACGTCATCTATGATGCGCCGGTAAATTCGATCCGCTTGCCAAATGGCTATCTTGCCGTTTCATCGCCCTTCGCCGATCCGCTTCTGCATGAGCGCACGGTCAGCGATCTGGAGCGTGCGCGACTTCAGATGTCGGCCCCCGCAGGTATTAGGCGTCGTGTCGAACATTTGCTGGCGACGGCGCCCGCCGGTCGGCTCGATGCGGAAGCGGCGTCGCGCGCGCTTGGCATCTCCCGCCGCACGCTTGTTCGCAGGCTTGCCGAAACAGGCGTCAGGTTTCGCGATCTGCTCGACAGCGAGATGAAGCGCCGCGCGCATGAATTGCTGCAGGCAGGCTCGCTTTCGCATGCGGATATTGCCTTGCGGCTCGGCTATGCCGACCCCACGAGCTTCAGCCGCGCCTGCCGCCGCTGGTTCGGCAGCGCGAAGAAGATCGCGTCAAGGCGGGGATGAAAATTCTTAAGGCCAGATGCCGCGTTGCAACGTGGCGCGCGCCACGCGTTCGATGGCGACGATCAGCGCTGCGGTTCTGAGATCGACCTTGGCGGCGGAAGCCTGGGTCGCCAGATCGGCTGTGAGCCTGTTCCAGCGGCCGACGACGAAATCCACCGCATGGTTCATCTTGCGCTGCATCTTTGCGTTCACGTCGACGAGATCCCATTGCTCGTTCTCGGTGTTCTGCACCCATTCGAAATAGCTCACCGTCACGCCGCCCGCATTGGCGAGAATATCGGGA
>JAJXZC010000088.1 GCA_021780275.1 Pseudomonadota bacterium | reverse complement strand
CGGCGCCCCCCCAAAGTCCGACGAGCAGAATGTCCGTGATGACGGTCCGCCGGCCCTTCAGCACCGTCATCGATACGTTGAGGACGAACATCAGCGCGACGACGACAATGCCGATCTTGATGATGAGCGGTTGCTCCAGGTACGAGCGGCCATCGTAGAAGCCGAAGAGATAGCCGACCACCGCGACCGCGGCGGCGACGAAGAACAGCCAGAACTGCACGATCGCAAGGCGAGGAGACCAGAGATCGCGCTCCGTCTCTTCCGGGAGCAGGAAGTAGGACGCGCCGAAAAAGCCAAGGAGCAACCAGACGATGAGCGCGTTGGTATGGATCATCCGCACGACGCTGAACGGCAGCAGATCGGGCGAGATAAGGTTTGGGGCGATGTACATCGTCGCCCCGATCAGCCCGAACACGAGTTGCAAGGCGAAGATCGTGAGCGCGCCGAGGAAATAGGGCAGCGCTACGGATTGCGAAGGATATTTCATGGATCTCAATCCTCGCGAGATGGGCGGTTGGTCGGGGCTTATTTGGGCGCGTGCGGCGGCCAGTTCTGGGTGTCGATCCGGCTGGTCCAGCGCAGGAAGGCGATCACGTCATGCGCCTCAACGTCCGTGAGATGGAACTGCGGCATCTGATGCCGCCCCTCCACCCCCGTCGGTTGCGCGGCCAGCCACCCCTTCAGGGAGTCCTCCGTCGCCGCCGGATCGGAATCACCGCCATATTTGATCCACACCTTGCCGAGCTCGGGGGCGAAGCGAGCGCCCTCGCCGAAGAGGGTATGGCAGTCGAAACAGGCTTTCCGTTCCCAGACCCGCTTGCCGCTCGCCGCTTCCGCGCTGATCGGGTTGGTCTGCTCCATCAGCCGGGCCCGTGTGAAACTGTGCGCGACGAGCAGGCAGAAGATGACGAAGAAGAAGAGCGACCCGCCATAGAAGATATTCCGCGCGGCCGCGGTGCTGAGGCGCTCCATGATCAACCTCCCGAGACGGACGCCGCCGAGGCCATCGGGGCTGCGGGCTCGAAGCGCGGGAACAGCACGTCGTCCTCGAACCGCACGTGCTCGGCGAGGTCAGAGGCAAAGCGCGCGAGGTCCGCGTAAAGCGTCCGCCAATCGGCGTCAGCGGACACCGGCGGCTCGAAGCCTTGGGTCATCCGGCCCAGCGTCCGCAGAGCTTCGGTGTGATCGTCGTGTTCGGCGTGGAGAACGGCCAGGGGGCGATCCAGCGGCGCCCCTCCGCCTCGGCGCATTCTCGGAAAGACGACGAGTTCTTCCTTGGCCATGTGGGTGACGAGGTCCTTCGTGATCCGGTCAACCAGCGCGGCGAGGCCGCGCGGCCAGTCCGGACCGGGATCATGCGCCGCCTCGAGCCGCGCAGCGGCGCGCGCCAGCTCCGGACCCTCACGACGATGAGTCTCATGAAACCGCTCGAGGATATGGTCGATCAGCGCGCCCGCGGGGGCTTCCTTCCAGGACTGCGGCGTTGGTGCAGAGGGACCTTTCGAACTCGACATCGCCATGGCCAGGACTCCATCGCTGAGCATCCAGGCGGATGCCTTAATTTGGTATTTTTAATACCATTTTTCTAACACCCAAAATGTGGCATGTTCAATACCAATTCGTTGTCCCTTCCATGCGACTTCTTGCCTCAACCGACTTCGCCCTCCGCCTCCTCATGACCCTCGGCCGCCTGCCTTCCGGGGAGCGGGTGAGCGTTGAACGGCTTGCGGACGCCCTGGGCGGTCTGTCCCGGAACCACCTTCACAAGATTGTTCAGGACCTCGTGGGCCTGGGGATCGTGACGACGGTGCGAGGCGCGGGAGGCGGCGTCATTCTCGCGAAAGCGCCGAAGAAGGTGTCGATCGGCGCCTTGGTCCGTGCGCTTGAGAAGGATCAGCCGATCGTCGAATGCTTTCGGTCCGAGGGAAGCGCGTGCACTTTTCTGCCGGGATGCCGGCTGCGTTCGCTCCTCAAGGATGCGCGCGAGCGATTCTATCAGACGCTCGACAACTCGACGCTCGCGGACTGCATCGCGGGCTGATGCCAGCCGGTTTAATCGATGCGCCCTTGGCCGCGTTTGGTTGCGAAGGACAGTTCTTGGAGTCTCTCCCTGTCGAGAGCGACTCGATTGCCTTACAGCGTAGATGCTGCAGGATAGACGATCGCCCCGTCCGATGGAATGACGGCCTCGGGGGTCAGGCGAGCTTGCTCCACTCGGCCCGGCCCGAGGATCTGAAAGACGGCCTCGCCGCGGGCGAGCGGATAATCCGCGATGATCCGGCGGTGGCGGCGCCACCAGACGGCCTCCGAGCACATGATCGCTCAACGCCTCCGGGCAGCTTCCGAAAGAAACCGATCGAACCCGGCTTGAAACTTGAAGCCTTGTGAGGAAGGGGAACATTCGACGCGCTTTGCGATCGCCATCGATTTGTCGTTCTGCCCAAGCGCTGGAGCGTCGAGCGCACCCTCGCGTGGGTCAGTCATCATCGCGGGCTGGCGCGCGACTTGGAATGACATACGCCCATCGCCGCCGCATTCGTCCGCCTCGCAATGATCCGCAGACGCACCCAAAAGCTTCATCTCAAACCTGAATTTCTCGGATCGCGGATTTCTCGAAACCGCAGGTCATTTTCCGGTTGCAATCATGTCGCAGTTCTTGTAAATCGATTTACGTAAAACGATTTTCTAACGGAGGAGCCGGTTCGCGATGAGCGACAAGCCGGTGTCGATTAACGATGTGGCGAGGATGGCGGGTGTTTCCCCGGCGACCGTCTCGAACGCCCTCACTGGCCGGAAGAAGGTCAGCGCCGAACTCGCCCGCAAGGTCGAGGCG
>JAJXZC010000643.1 GCA_021780275.1 Pseudomonadota bacterium | reverse complement strand
TGCGAGGACACCTCGCACCAGGCCATCACCAGCATCAAGGACGGCAAGCGCCATTTCGAGGTGATCGAGGAGGAATGCGTCGGTTGCAACCTCTGCGCGGTGGTATGCCCGGTCGAGAACTGCATCACCATGGTGCCGCTCGCCGAAGGCGAGATCGACCGCCGCACGGGGCTGAAGGTCGGCGGCCACCGCACCTGGCTCGAGCACCCCAACAATCCCTTGGCGAAGGACCCCCGGCCTGCGAAATTCGCGGGAGAATAGCCGGTGCGACGGCTCTCAGCCCGGCTCCGGCCCCAATACCGCGTCAAGGATGGATTGCCGCGCGGCCGCGAAAAAACCCGGGTGGTGAAGCGTGCGCTCGGTGATAGCCTCGACCTGTGTGGAGAAGTCGGCGTAATGCTGTGTGGTCGCCCAGATCATGAAGATGAGGTGATGCGGGTCGCGGCGCGCCAGTCTGCCTTGCGCCATCCAGCGCCGCAACAGCGTCACCTTGCGGTCGACCAGCACCTTGAGTTCTCCGCTGAGGACGCCCTTCAGCACCGGGGCGCCGCGCATCACCTCGATCGCGAACAGGCGCGACGCCTCGGGATAGTCCCGCGCATATTCGAGTTTCTCGGTCACGTAATCGGTCAGCGCGGCGCGCGGGTCGCTGTCGGCCTCGATGCGGGCGAGCGGCACCAGCCAGGTATCCAGCGTCCGCCTCAGCGCGGCGAGATAGAGTTCCTGCTTGGTGCGAAAATAATAAAGCAGGTTCGGCTTCGACAGGCCCGCCTTCGCAGCGATCGCGTCGATCCGCGCACCGGCAAATCCTTCGGTCGCGAACACCGAAAGCGCCGCATCGAGGATGCGCTGCACGTTGGCCTCGCCGCCACGCGTCTTGGCCCAGGTCTCTTTGGGTCGCGCCTCTTTGGGTCGCGTCTCCGGCAGCGCCGTCGCCGCCTTCCGCACCTTGCGCCGCTGGGCCGCGCGCCATGCCGTCATGTCGTTTTCCGCTTCAGCTCGACTCGACCGGCCGACGCATCGGCCACACTGTCCGATTCCGCGCGAGGCAGGTGCGCAATGGTTGCAGCACTATCGCCTCCGCCATCAAGGGGCAAGGCTTCAAGGGGCAAGGCTTCAAGGGGCAAGGCTTGGCGCACAACTTGCATCGAAACATGCATCGATCAGGCCAATCCGGTCACGCCTTGGAAGGATTGCTCGTGAACTCCGAAATCGCGATCGATATCCGCAATCTGTCGCTGACATTCGAGACCGGCGATAGCGCTGTCCATGCCCTGGACAATGCCAATCTGAGCGTGGCCAAAGGCGAGTTCGTTTCCTTCATCGGCCCCTCGGGCTGCGGCAAGACCACGCTGCTGCGCGTCATTGCCGATCTCGAGACGCCCACCCTCGGCAGCATCACCGTCAACGGGATGTCTGCGCGCGAGGCGCGCCTCAACCGTCACTACGGCTACGTGTTTCAGGCGCCGGCGCTCTATCCCTGGCGCACCGTCGAAGCCAACGTCACGCTGCCGCTCGAAATCTTCGGCTTGCCCGCGGCCGAGCGCAAGACGCGCGCCAGGACAAACCTTGCGATGGTCAATCTGGCGGGTTTCGAGAAGAAGTATCCGTGGCAGTTGTCGGGCGGCATGCAGCAGCGCGTATCCATCGCGCGCGCGCTGTCGTTCGAGCCGGAGCTGCTGCTGATGGACGAGCCGTTCGGTGCGCTCGACGAGATCTCGCGCGACCGGCTCAACGAGCAGCTGCTGAAACTCTGGAAAAAGACCGGAAAGACCGTGGTCTTTGTCACCCATTCCATCCCGGAGGCCGTGTTCCTTTCGACGCTGATCGTGGTGATGTCGCCGCGCCCCGGACGGATCATCGACGTGATCGACTGCGACCTCGGAGCCGAGCGCACGCTCGATATCCGCGAAACGCCGGAGTTCCTGAAGCTCGCGCATCGTGTAAGGGAGGGCTTGCGTGCCGGCCATTCCTACGACGACTAGCGCGCGGCTCGCCGCGACCGAGACGATGACGCCTTTCGGACAAGTGTGGTCGGGCGTGCGGCACGGCACGCTGCTGCCCGTCGCCACGATCGCAGCGATCATCCTCGCGGTCTGGTACCTCGCCTGTCTGCCGATGAACCGCGACTTGCCGCAGCTTGCCCACGTCGACGGGCTCGTTAACCGCTACCGGGTGGCATGGAGCCTGGAACGGCCGCTGCTTCCCGCGCCGCATCAGATCGTGACGGAGCTCTTCGCCTCGACGCTCGGTACACCGCTGTTGCGCGAAACGGCTGACGGCATGGTGCTCAATCCGCGCAACCTGCTGACCCATGCCTGGGTCACCGTCTCGGCGACATTGACCGGATTCGTCATCGGCCTCGGCCTCGGTATCGCGCTTGCGATCGCGATCGTGCACATCAACGCGCTTCGCACCAGCCTGATGCCATGGATCGTCGCGAGCCAGAGCGTGCCGATCCTTGCCATTGCCCCCATCATCATCGTCGCGCTGGGCTCGATGGGGATCGTCGGCCTGCTGCCGAAAGCCGTGATCTCGGCCTACCTCTCGTTCTTTCCCGTCACCATTGGCATGACCAAGGGCTTCGCCTCGCCCGACGCGATGCTGCTCGACCTCATGCGCACCTACAGCGCTTCGCCGACTGAGATCTTCCTCAAGCTGCGCTGGCCGGCGGCGAGTCCCATGCTGTTTTCAAGCCGGAAGGTGTCGATCTCATGATCGAATTGTTTAAAGGCTTTAATTCCCAAAAAATCGGCCCTACGCAGGAGCTGAAGCCCTCCCATCACGGCAGGACTTCTTTGGAAGAATTCATCCAAATGCTCATGCATAAAACG
>JAJXZC010000080.1 GCA_021780275.1 Pseudomonadota bacterium | reverse complement strand
ATCATCGTCATCGGCACATTCTTCCAGCAAGTGTTGATCATTGCCGCGACGACGCGGCGAGTCGATTACGCTTTGCTCGAAGCGGCACAGACGCTTGGCGCGCGCAATCTGCGTCTTGTGCTGAAGGTCGTCGTTCCTGCGGCGCTGCCGGATCTCTACAAAGATCAGCGCATCCTTCTCGGCTGGGCCTGGACCTATCTTATCGTCGCCGAACTCGTCGGCACTTCGTCGGGCATAACCTTTTTCATCACCCAACAGGCGCGCTATCTGCATTTCGACAATGTTTATGCGGCGATCCTCGTCCTCGGTATTGTTGGATTCGGTTCGGATCTGGTGCTTGCCTGGCTCGGCCGCTGGCTGTTTCCGTGGAAGAGAATCAGCGCATGAATGATACCGCCATTTCGCTTGATCCGGCGGTCGCAACACGGCTCGAACGCCTCAAGGCGCGTGCAGCGATTCTCGATGTCCGCGGTCTTCTAAAGGTCGTGGCGGATGGAAAGGGCGAGCGCGTCATCCTGAAGGACATCGACCTCAAGGTCCACCGGCGCGAGTTCCTCTGCGTCGTCGGACCGTCGGGCTGCGGAAAATCAACGCTGATCCGCACCATCGCCGGCCTTGAAGATGCGCAGGACGGCACGATCCTGGTCGACGGCAAGCCGGTGCGCGGGCCGGGGCCAGACCGGGCCATGGTGTTTCAGAGCTACACGTTGTTTCCGTGGCTGTCGGTGCTCGGCAACGTCATGTTCGGTCTCAAAATGGCTGGGCAACCGAAGTCGGAAGCCGCGCGTGAGGCGCGGCAATGGCTCAATGTCGTTGGTCTCGAATCCTACGCCGATTTTTACCCGCATCAATTATCGGGCGGTATGAAGCAGCGTGTGGCGATCGCCCGGGCGCTCGCGATCCGGCCGCGCGTCTTGCTGATGGACGAGCCTTTCTCCGCGCTCGATGCGCGCACCCGCGCTCGTATGCAAGCCTATCTCATCGAGATCTGGCGCAAGATCGATATTACCGTCGTCTTCATTACGCACGATCTCGATGAGGCGGTGCTGCTCGCCGACCGCGTCTTGGTGATGAAGGCCAATCCGGGCGAGCTCGTCGAAGTCCTGGACGTTCCCGCGCTGCCTGGCAACCGCAGTCTCGATGATCCTGCACTCAAAGCCGCGCTGACCCGGCTCGAAGGCCGGATCCATGCGCAGGAACAGGCGATGCATGGCGAAGAAGACCCTCAAACGCCGGTCGCGCGTCTCGCGCCGATCGACGACGGGGAATTCTGACGCCGCGGAGCGGCACATCCGCGACAAGCGCGCCGGGTCCCCGCTACCGGCCAAATTCTTTCGTCAGGGCGGCGGTGATCATCGTGACATGATCGTCCAGGAGCCATTGGCCGATCTCGGCGCACGAACCTCGCGCATCGGCCAGGACTCCGCTCTTGCGCAAATAGCCGGGCGGCGGGGGGACGATGTCGTAGGGAGGAAAGTTGGCGCGGCTCTCCTGCGGAATTTTTGACAGGTCCACAAGATCGGGGCGCAGTCTCAACATCAACGACGTTTCGATCAGCGAGGCATGTTCCAGTTCGGTGCCAGGAAATCCGCCGGGAAAGATGCGGTCGAGCGTTTCGCGCTGCACGAAATCCCAATATTCCAGCCGCATCGCCTTCACATCACGGATGCCCTCGGCACGCAGATCGCGCAGCGCCAGATCGAGTCCTTCCACCGATGGCCAGGCATTTTCGAAATGCCCGTTGATGATCACAAAGCGTCGCGCGCCATGCAGCCCCATATCGCGGATCACATCGCGGATCGTATGGCTGAAGGTCTGCGCGTCGAGGCTCGTCGTGCCGGGAAAACTCTGGCCGCCGCCTGTGCGGGGCATGGATTTATAACCGTATTGCAACGTCGGCGCGACCAGCCCGCCAATATGGCGGGCGACTGATTCCGCGACGGCCGTGGGCAGGATCACATCGACGTTCAACGGCAGATGCGGGCCGTGCTGTTCCGTGGCGCCGAGCGGCAGCAAAATGATGGCGCCGGCTTCGACCTTTGTCTGCCATTCCGGCCAGGAGAGCTCCGCCATGAACACGCTATCGACCATTTCAACCTCTCGAAAACTTGCATCAATCAGTGCATCGCCGCGCCGCCGTCGACGCTGTAGCATTGGCCGGTGACAAAGCTGGCGGCCGGGCTCGCCAGGAACAGAATGATGGGCGCTACTTCTTCCGGTTGGCCGATCCTCGCGAGAGGATTGCCGGTTTCGAGGCTACGCAATTGCGCGCTCATGCCGGCGAAATTCAAAAGCGGCGTGTCGATCGGGCCGGGAGCGACGGCATTGACCCGGATGTCGGGGCCAAGCTCGCGCGCCCAGGCGCGCGTGAGGCTGATCAGCGCGCCTTTCGTTGCGCAATATCCCGAGGCATTGGCGCGGCCGAGAAACGCCAATTCCGAGGCGATATTGATGATCGACCCGCCCTTGGCGATGTGCGGCAGTGCCGCGCCTGCGACGAGCATCGGTCCCCGCAGGTTGATGGCGAACATCTTGTCGAGCCTGGCAATGTCGAGCGCCGCCAGTGCCGCGTCGTATTCGACGCCAGCGGCATTCACCACAACATCGAAACCGCCGAGTTGGCTCGCGGCTTTCGCGACGGCGGTTCATGCCGAAGGGGCGGGCGAACTGGTCTGGCTCGTCGCATCTGACGAAATAGCGGCTGCTGAAGCGCGTCGCCTTTGCCCGTTCGCCAAGGTCATCGTCGAGCCATTCGGAGACGTCTGGCTTCGCGACACCGGGCCAATCATGCTTGGCACTGGCGCCGATCGTCGTGCGCAGGGATTCCGGTTCAA
>JAJXZC010000599.1 GCA_021780275.1 Pseudomonadota bacterium | reverse complement strand
TGCGACCGGCGAACATGGCGACCTCCTCGACGTCATCCGCGAAGCCAATGGTTTTACGGCGTTCAAGGAGGTGATCGCGGAGGCGCGCGCGTTCCTGCAATCGCCGGTCTCAGATTACGAACCGGCGAGAGGGCAAGCGTCCTCGGCGCCAAAGGGATCGCCGGAGGCGGCGCGAAGACTGTTCGCGATGTCGCGACCGATTTCTGGAACGCTCGCAGAAGCGTATTTGCGCAACCGCGGCATTACGGATTTACGGGGAACAGGCTCGCTCCGTTTCCATCGCCGTTGCTACTATCGACCGGACGAAGACAGCGAGACCGAAATCTGGCCCGCAATGATCGCAGCGGTCACCGAACTCGACGGCAGGATCGTCGGCGTTCAGCGGACATGGCTCGATCCGGACGGCTTCGATGTCAGGCGATTGGGCAAGGCGCCGATCGAGACGCCGCGCCGGGCGATGGGGGATCTTCTGGGCTACGGGGTCCGCTTCGGCGTGACGGACGATGTCATGGCAGCCGGCGAAGGCATCGAAACCATTCTGTCGCTCAGATGCGTACTGACCAATTTGCCGATGGCTGCTGCGCTTTCGGCAGTGCATTTGGCAGCGATGCGATTTCCAAGATCCTTGCGCCGTCTTTATATCGCCCGCGACGACGACGAAGCTGGCGACGTGGCGACGGCGACACTTATCGACCGCGCGGCCGGCGCAGGGATCGAGGCAATCGCTTTGTCGCCTGCCTTGGGCGATTTCAACGAGGACCTGCGCAAGCTCGGTGTCAACGCTCTTCGGGCGGCGGTCCGCGTACAGATGGCGCCACAGGACGTCGCGCGGTTCGTGGAATGCCGCGCGTAGACCGACTTGCCGAGGAAAGCACACCGCCCGTCGACCGTTGCGGACGCCACGTCACTCACTCTCCTTTGCGGGAGAGGACCGCGCCACGGCCTTTCTGAGAGGGCGAGAGGCCGTCAGGCGGCCCGCACCGGCAATGGCTGCGGCCGGCTATTTTCCGTCGGCGGGCGCGTGCGCCCGCCTTTACATCGCGAAACAAAATAGCCGGCCTCCGCCATCCTCCGCTGCGCTTCGGCCCTGCGCTCCCTTTCTGGCGTGACCAAAGATCAAGACCCAGGCGATTTCGGAAATCACGCCGGTCGCTGCGGGTGCAGGTCCGGCCCGCCCGACGGCTTGTTCTCGCCAGAAAGGCCGCGATGGCGCGGTCTCTACAGGCGAAGGAGAGCCCGATGACTGGCGAGTACGACGAAACGGCCTATGGGGGACCGTCCCGTTCATCCCCGACCGCATATGCGCTCGACGAACTCCAACTCTACGGCTATCGCCCCTTCCAGGACGAGCCAGACCCGCGGCCGCTTCCGCAGGAAGCGCAAATCGTCGGCGCGGTCTCCGACATATTCGATGCTCTCGTCGTCGCTTTCTCCGATACGCGTCTCGAACCCGACCTCGAGAACCTGCTGTGGTCGACCGTCAATCTATTCCACCGCTCTGTCGGCCGCATCGAACGCGACCTCGACGACAACGAGCAGGCGCAGCGCCGCAGCCAGAAAGAGCAGGACGGCTCCGAAATCCGCTCGGTCGAACTCGAGCGCCTGACCGCCGAAGGCCAGACCTTAATCGAGCGCCGCAATGCGATGGAATTCTGTCGCGATCAGGCCGCCGATCGATTCGAGAGCCACACAGGTTCAGCTTGGCGACCTCGCGCGAGTTCGATGGTCAATCATCGTGCATTGACTGCGGCCATGATCGACAGCCGCGATTTTCTCGCAGCGAAGAAGCGCGCCGATAATGAGGCCTTGCTGCCAGCGGGAGCGAAGATCGTCGTAACCGGCGGCGCCGAGTTCAACGATCATCGTGCGATCTGGGATCGACTCGACAAGGTCCACGCCAAACATCCGGACATGGTCCTGTTGCATGGCGGTTCGCCGAAGGGCGCCGAGCGCATCGCCGCTCGCTGGGCCGATCATCGCAAAGTCGCTCAGATCGCCTTCAGACCGGACTGGGCCAAGCACGCAAAGGCGGCTCCGTTCAAGCGGAATGACGCCATGCTCGAGACCTTGCCGATCGGCGTCCTGGTCTTTCCGGGCACGGGCATCCAGGAAAACCTCGCCGACAAGGCCCGGAAATTCGGAATTCCCGTCTGGAGATTCAGTTCGAGGGGTTCGTGAAGTCGCAAACTCCCCGCTTGTGGAAATCCGCAGAACCGGGAAGGCGCGTAGTCGCCTTTCCGGATGTCTGCATTGCACGTGCTCTTGTCTGACCGCGAATTTCGACTGCGGCGAGACAAGAACTTCATTTATACTGCGTCTCGCGCCGCGGTGGTGGTGGAGGCGCAACCGTCAGACTCGTATCTCGCGGAGACAGCCACCATGATCGTCACTGGTATCATACTCAGCGTACTCGGCATTGCTTTGCTCTGCAGACTCTTGTTTACGCTCGCCGTCCAGGCGCTGCCGCTCTTCATCGGCGCACTTGTCGGCGCTCAGCTTTCTCAAAATGGTGCGAGCGCCATACTCGCGATCGCCACCGGACTGGTCGCCGCGGCTTCGGCGTTTGGCATCGCACGATTCTTGTATGCAACGACGAGATCTCGGCTTGTGCGCGTCGCAATCGCGCTCGTGCTGACTGGTCCGGCCGCCTTCGCGGGATATCATGCTAGCCTCGGTATCGCTCGGATCGCTGCACCGTCTGAAGCGTGGCATCAAGCACTGGCGTTGCTGGGGGCGTTCGTCATTGGCTGCGTTGCAACCGTTCGGTTGAATGCTGCGATGTGTCGTTGAGCATGCCGATCTACAAGGGCAATCGTAGAACTAGCGGCAGAAAGATC
>JAJXZC010000623.1 GCA_021780275.1 Pseudomonadota bacterium | reverse complement strand
CGCAACTGACATCAATGTCAGTTGCGCATCGATGCGCGCGGTCCCCGGCGCGCCCTTGAACTCAATTGTCGCTGGCCCTGTGCCGCCGGTAATCGTCTTTACGTTCAACGCCAGACGTTCGGTCTTGATCTGCGCGATCTGACCATTGGAAAGTACCGCCGCCAGTGTGACTTCGGGTGCATCGACAGTGCCACCAAGGGTGGCGTCCGCTGTCAGTTGTCCGGCGGCGCTGCCGTCTGCGAGGAGATTTGCGATGTTGTCGGTCGTGACATGCGTTTGGCCGGAAAGAACGCCGGAAGGAGATGTAGCTATATCGCCTTTGAACGCATAGGCCCCTGTCATCGAACGCACGGAGAAGGCGGGAAGGGCAATGCCGCCCTTTCCGGGTATGAGGAGCGATCCGTCAGCTGTGATCTCGTTGACAAGACGGGTTAGTAGAGGATCGCCAGCACTCACATTCTTGGTATGGATGACGAAGTCGCCTGCAATGTCGCCATTGGCTTGTTTGACGAAAGGCGTGAGTGCGAGATCGGCAGTACCCGTCAGAGGCTGACCGGCGAGCGCGCCGAACGGCGCGAGGTCCGCGATTTTTCCTTCGACGTCGCCTTTCGCGGTCGATCCATCAAGCGCGAGTTCACCCTTGTAGCTGACGTCTGCGGCGAGTGAGGAAATTTTCAGAATGCCGTTGTCGGCCATTCCCTTGCCAAGGTCCACGCGGGACTTGATCTGCCATTGCAGGGCGGCGAGCGCAGCATTGCCCGTGCGGTCGAGAAGAGTATCGAGACCTTTGATCTCTCCATCGCCGGTGAAGGCATGGGCGCCGCTGTTGGTGACCGAACCAAGTTGCATATTGCCCGAGACGGTGAGCGTGCCCGCGTCAATCGCAAGATCGTTCAGCGAGATATTGTCGTTGTGATCCCATTGGAAATTGGTCTTGAGCGCGAGCGACTTCGCGCCTCCGGCCTTGGCAAGGACATCTGCGATCATGCGGCCTGAGGCATCGGTGTCGAGAGCTATGACAAGGTCGCGCGCCCATTCGCCTTTGGCCGAAGCCGTCAATGCGAAATTGCGGCCGCCGTCGATATTGACCTGACCTGCCACGGCGCCATTAACCCCATCGACTTTCGCCGTGACGAGAAGAGGCCAACCGTCGAGGCCCGCCAATTCTGCGATGAGGCCCTTGTGGCTTACGTCGCCATCGCGCGCATTGAGCGTCAGCGCAATATGCTTCGCCGTTGGATCGATCAACGCGTTGAGGTTGATGTCTCCGGGCACCTTGTCGGTGCGGGCGATGTGCAACGAGATTTCGCTGGCGTTCCGCGCAATCTGGATCTGCGTGTCGAGATCAAGCTCTGCGAGCATGCCTGACGCATCTTTTGACACCAGTCCTCGGCCAAGTCTGATTCCGGTGATATGCGCCGCATCGAGTTTAACGGCCAGGGGCGAGGAGGGTAAGGCGAAGGAATTCGCGCTGTCTTCAGTGGTTGGCGTCGTGCTTTCCGGCGCGCGGGAAACCGTAAGGCCCTCGGCGGTGAAATCGATGATATGCAACTGCCCGACGAGCAGCGCGAAGGGCGACCAGTTCAGGTCTGCGCTGTCGAGTTTCAACCAGACGCCATTGTGATCGGCAACGGTGAGGTCGGCCAGATGCAAGCGATAGGGCCAGGCCCCGCCCATCTCGCCGATGGCGACATGCGTATCGCCCTGATTGACTTTCTCCAGCGCGAATTCGGTGATGGATTGTCGGATCGGTCCGACCTGCAGAAGGCCGAGCAGGGCGATAAGCAGGACGAGCAGCGCGGCAGCAGCGCCGAGCGCCCAGCGTCCCAATGTGCGGGCGACGAGCGGCGGCGATGACCATTTTGAATTCTCTGCTGCCATCAGAAAGCCTGCCCGAGCGAAAAATAAACCTGGAAGGAATTGTCGATTCCCTGCCGTGGATTGAGTGGCACCGCAATGTCGGCGCGCACTGGTCCGATCGGCGTGTAGTAACGCAGACCGACGCCTGCACCCCATTGCAGTCCCTTG
Source organism: Pseudomonadota bacterium (assembly GCA_021780275.1). The sequence continues at coordinate 811 of JAJXZC010000623.1, read as the reverse complement.
CTGGGTTTGGGTGTCGCGGTGGAATAGGCATTGCCTGTATCGACAAAGGCGACAAGGCCAAGCGTTTCTGTCATGCGGTAGCGGACTTCGGTGCTGCCTTCGAGAACCGAACGTCCGCCGATAGGATCGTTCGCCGCATCAAGCGGTCCGACAAGCTGATAGCCATAGCCGCGGATGGAGCCGCCGCCACCCGCATAGAAGCGCAGCGAGCCTGGTACGTCGCTTGTATCTTTCGCGAGCATCAACCCATAGCGTCCGCGAAAGGCGAGCGTAATGTCGGGTCTCTCACCGAAGCTGTAGTAGGTGGAGCCTGTCGCCTCGAAGCGCGTGAAGGTGGTCCACAAGAAGTTGTCGATGGAACGCGCCACAAAATCCGCGTCATCCACCACAACGAGCAGCGGATGCTCCGGAAGTTCGCCGATCGCGCTGCAGATCGCGGCGACGTCCCCGCTTCTGGGCGCAGGCGCCGCCAGCGCCAGCACGCCGGGCATGCACGTCCGCACGTTGCGCACGTCCGCGGGCAAGCGCAGATCCGCGGGGACGCTGGGGCCGAGCACGCGGCGCGGCCGTCCCACGGCGGCGAGCACGACCTTGGATCCCTGGTTGAGCGTGCCGCTCGAATAGTCGAGCGTGTCGATCGTCGTGCACGTCTGGAAGTGCAGGTCGCGTCGCGGGTCGAGCCTGGCCAGGAGATGGCTGAAGAACGCGGGGATGTCGTGGATGTCGAGCGCCGGATCGTCTTCCCGGGCGACAATCATGAGGTACTTGGCGAGCGAGAGCTGTCCCTGGCCGAGCAGGGCGTTGGCCTGGG
>JAJXZC010000828.1 GCA_021780275.1 Pseudomonadota bacterium | reverse complement strand
TCTGAACCAGGGTCTGATGCCGGACCTCGCCGCTTCCAACGCGAATAGCGATTTTTATTTCGTTCCCGCGGAGGAGCCGGAGACAGCCGTTCAACGGATCCTGGATTTGGTGAAAACCCGCATTCCGAGACGCTTCGGATTCGACCCCATCCGCGACATCCAGGTGTTGTGTCCGATGAACCGCGGCGGCGGCGGCGCGAGGTCGCTGAACATCGAACTCCAGGCAGCGCTGAATCCGGCGGGAACACGCAAAGTCGAGAGATTTGGCTGGACTTTCGCGCCAGGCGACAAGGTCATGCAGATCGAGAACGACTATGACAAGGAAGTTTACAATGGCGATATCGGCTATGTCGACGATGTCGATGTAGACGCGGGCGAACTGATTGCCCGCTTTGATGGACGCGCGGTGACCTATGGTTTTGGCGAACTCGATACCCTGGTTCCCGCCTACGCCGCCACTATCCACAAAAGCCAGGGTTCGGAATACCCCGCCGTGATCATACCGGTTCTCACCCAGCATTATACGATGCTCCAACGCAATCTGCTCTACACCGGCATCACACGCGGCAAGCGGCTAGTCGTCCTGGTTGGTCAGAAGAAGGCGATCGCGATCGCCGTCCGCAATGTATCGGGTAGACGACGCTGGTCGAAACTCGATGAATGGCTGCGGCTCGCAGCTTCCAAAACGACGTCAATCCCGTCGGCGGCGCATTGACCATGGTCGCTCCTTGCTTCCCTCAAGCACCGTATGTGACTCGTTGGCTCGGAGGCGTTGAGCCGACCTGGACTCTACTTACATTCGCAAACGACAATGCCTTGCGGCAAGAGTCGTCGACAACGAGGCGTGCGAAGTCAATGCGGCTCCCTGGCGACCCAATCCGATATCGTCGGCGCCCATGGCGCCCGACGGTTTGCGCCCACTGGATTTCTACCAACTCGCGTGATTGCTGGCCTCACGGATATGCGATGCCGCCGGAGCTCAAACACCTTTTTCGACCGGCGCGTCGGTGCGTCAGCAGCGACGATGATGCGGTTATAGCCGCGACTGAGACCCGCCGCGACCGCGCGCGCCTGCATGCTTGGAAAGAAGCACGGCCCCATCGGAAAATGCGCTCAATTGTCCCGAATCTTGAATCGGCGCTTCCTTGACGAAGCGGTCGCGAGCTTGCAATAGTCGCGGGATTGTCAAAGGGCAACAGACTCGCTACCGCTCGGCCCCGATTTGCGCGGGCTCCGACTCGCATGACAGAGAGACATTTATGGCCAAAGCAGCAGCGAAAACCATCAAGCCGGTGGCTACCAAGAAGGCCAGCAAACCTGTGGCCGCTTCAATTCGTCCGGTTAAAGAGACTCTGAGCAAAGCGGCGTTGATTGGCCATATTGCCGAGCAGAATGAGCTTCCCCGCAAGACCGCGGCAGCCGTCTACGCCACTTTGGAGAATTTGTTTTTGGGGTCGGTGCATCCGCGTGGCGTTGGCGAGTTTACGTTGCCGGGCCTCCTCAAGGTTTCGCTTCGAAAGGTCCCGGCACGCAAAGCGGGAACTTTGGTTCGCAACCCCGCCAATGGCGAAATGATCAAAGCGGCGGCAAAGCCTGCCAGCGTTCGCGTGAAGGTCCGCGCTTTGTCCAAGCTGAAAACGGCGGCTGCGCCGTAGCCGCTCATCGCCGAGAGGGGAGCGACTGGCGCTTGGCTCGCTGAACATGAATTCGAGCAGGCGCACAGGATAGACGCGAGACGGCAGGGATCGGCGCGACGCTTTGGCGCCGTTCGGTCGGTGGGTCACCCAAGACATCTTGGAAGGCGTAGCGACGCACATCTCCTACGGCGACCCTTCGAACCAAGAATCGTGGGATTGATTTTGATCATCAGGACATCATCTTCGCTCCATCGCTGATCTCGCCAAACCGCATTTCACTGTGCCCGCTCGCATCCTCGCTGCGCCCGGCGGAAGATATTCCCGATCGGGAAATATCACTGCGAGGAGGCCGCTCCCTGCAGTCCGGTTTCCCGTTCGGGATATTTATGTGGACAATCGCGGGAATTTCAGGTTAATTTCCCGATCGGGAAATATCATGCCCAAGCGAACCCTGACACCCTCCGAAATCGGCGACATCGTCCGAACGACCCGCAAGACCGCCGGGCTGCGGCAGGACGAGCTCGCGGGCGCGGCCGGCGTGGGTCTGCGCTTTATCGTCGACCTCGAAGCCGGCAAACCGACCGCTCAAATCGGTAAGACGCTCCAAGTCTTGAGCGCCCTTGGATGCTCATTCGAGATCACGCCTCCAGCTGGACCCAAAGAAGGACGGGCGACATGACAATGCGCGTCCTCGACGTCTGGTGGGACGGGCGCCTTGTCGGCCAGCTCACTCAAGACAAGCACGGCGAACTCGGCTTCGCCTATTCGCCAGATTGGCTCCAAAGTGGTGACGCTCCCTCATTGTCGGCCTCCTTGCCCAAACGCGCGAAGCCATTCGGCCGTCGCGAGTGCCGCCCGTTCTTCGGCGGTCTTCTTCCCGAGGAGAGCCAGCGGGACGCGGCGGCCCAAGCGCTCGGCGTCTCACCTGGCAATGATTTCGCCCTTCTCGATCGCCTCGGTGGCGACGTCGCGGGGGCGCTCCAGCTTCTGCCGCCTGGCGAATTGCCGTCCGCGCCAACTTTGGACCAGCGACCAGCCCCGCTCGATGATGCCGGCCTCATCCGCGTGCTCGACGCGCTCCCTTTGCGCCCATTGCTCGCGGGCGAGAGCGGACTTCGACTTTCGCTCGCGGGCGCGCAATCGAAAGTGCCGGTCATTCTCGTGAACGGCTTCGTTGCGTTGCCCGCTGCGGACCAACCCACGACGCATATTCTCAAGCCTCCGATGTCTCGCTTTTCGGCGACGACCGAGAATGAGGCCTTCGTGATGCGCCTCGCGTCCGCCGTCGGCCTCGACGTGGCGCCGGTGGAGCCCCGGATCGTGCGCGATCGAACGTTTCTGCTCGTTCAACGCTATGACCGCTCACGCAGCGAGGACGGCGTCGTACGTCGAATTCATCAGGAAGACTTCTGCCAGGCCCTCGGCGTGCCCTCGGAAACCAAATACGCCAGCGAGGGCGGCCCCACGTTCAAGGATAGCTTCGACCTTCTCCGCCGCGTTGTCGCCAGGCCCGCGGTTGATGTGCTGAAGCTCCTTGATGCTGTAATCTTCAATCTGATTGTCGGAAACGCCGACGCTCACGGCAAGAACTTTTCGATACTCTATGATGGCGAAGGCCCGCGCTTGGCTCCCCTCTACGATCTTCTGGCCACGCTCGCCTATCCCGAACTTTCGCCGAAGCTCGCGATGCGGATCGGAAAACGCGCGACGCTTGAAGAGATGGATGCGAAGGCTTGGGCCGCTTTTGCGGCCGACGTCGGCGTGGGCTTGCCACTCATCAGACGAAGAGTTTCCGAGAACTGTCGAGCCGTCATCGCCCGAGCGAATGGAGTGGCGAACGAGTTGACGCGCCCTGGCTTTGATGCAGCTGCGCTATCACGATTTGCCGAGATGGCCATCGATCGAGCGGCGCGATGCGCGGTCACTGTCTGAAGAACGCAAGGGTAGACACGAGGACGTCGGGATCGTCGTCGAGGCGGCGCGCACGATGACTTGGTTTACCTTCGCACCCAATTCCCTTTTGTCGTTGCCGCCCTCAATATCTTCAAACGGCCCGATAAGCGCGACCGCGTCCGTGCGCACGCGATTTCCGCCCGTGTGCGCGACGGCCGCCAAGTCCACCCCGGCCGGACAGAGCACGATCAATGCTCCTCTTCGTGCGACTTGTCGTCCCGTCGGCTTCGGGCCGCCTCTTCCTCGTTGTGGAGTCTCGCTTGCTCAAGATAGGATCTTTGCTCTCGCGCCAATTCCTGAACCTTCTCGCTTTGACCCGGCTCGGCGGGGGTCGGCTGGGCGGGATTGTTTTCCATCGCGCGCGCGGCGTCGCGAGCCGTTCGTGCCTCTTCGGCCGACCGATAGGGATGCTCCGCGGTCCCGGTCGCGGCGGTCATCTCGCCGAGACGCCGCGCCTCGATCGCCTGCCGAGTTTCCAAGTCCGCCTCGCGCTCCGTTCGAGCGCGAACTTGGTCAAGCGTGATTTGCGTCTCCCCCGGCGTCGCGGCGAGCGGCGGCGTTGGCGCTTGAATTTCGGCTTCGGATCCTGCTCCATTTTTTATGCCGTCGCCCTCGGCGCTATTCTGAGCATCCGGCGCGCGCTGGCGCGCAACGCGCTCACGCTCGATCCGAATCTTGTCCTGCAATTCTGGATTGCTGATTTCGAAGCCGTGCTCGACGGCAAGTTCGACGACGGCGGTCTTGTAACTCGCGGAGCCGTTGACCGTGATCGCATCCCACTTTTGCGATGACAATTTCATCGCGGCCAGGATGCTGTCGCGATGGGCCCAGTCGTGAATGTCGATCCGATCGCCCCGATCGACAAAGGCGACCTCGAACTTGTCGGTCTCTGCCTTGCGCCGGGCATAGTGAACCTCCCCGCCTTTCAACTCCGGCATGAACATCGAACCGACGTCTCGCACCCCGGGCGGATCGAACGTCTCGCCCTGAATGTTCGGCCGGTTGGCCTCGATACGACGGTTTGCCGCAATTAATTCGTCCGCGGCAGCGAGCACGTCCGCCTTCTGACGCGACCATCCCGCGCGATCCTCTTCCGGCAAATGAGGCGCCGCTTCGTTGAAAAGCGCTTCCAAGGAAATCCGGGTGGCCGTCAGATTTTCGGCGGTTCGCATGGCTGGGTTTCCTAGTTGTTTGCTGAGTCGGTCGATTTCAGCGCCGGCGCCTTCGATGGCGGCGCGACGGGCGCGCTCTGTAGCCGCTACGCGCACACTATCATCGCTTTGTCTGGGAATGTCGCGTCGCTCGGTCGCCAACGCGGCGCTGACCACGAAGATCCCGGTCGGATCGGAACGCGATGGCGTGATTTCGGAGGAGCGAGATTTGGGGACGTCGACATAGCAGAGCTTCGCGTCCGGGGATGTCGCCATGGATTCGGCCTTGGCGCGATCCCTGGCAAATAGCAGCGTGGCCTTTGGCTGCGTCCCCGAATTCTCCAGCCGGTAAAGCCGAATGGCGTCGGAAACCATAGGCGGCTTGGCGCCAAACAGCGGGACCCGCGAAAGAGCTCGCCATTGGTGCGCGCTGTCGTTCGCCCGCCGCCGCCCCTCCGGCCGGCTGGGAACATGAACACCCCGTTCCGTTTCCTCCCAGGCCCCCTTGGCGGCATTCCAGGTACGCCCCGCCGTCCGCAACCGCTGATGCTGAGCCGGCGTGGCGTCGTCGCGTTCCGCCATGGCGATGTCTTTGAGTTTGTAGGCGGGGCTATTGGCCTGCTCGAAGCGCTTGACCTCCTCCATCGGGATAAGACGATGGCGCGCTTCTTCCGCGAGTGTCGTGCGCCAGCGTTGGAAATCGCCAATGTTGGGGTGCAGGCGTCCGCCCCTGATATTGTCCATGCGAACGATCGCGTGGACATGAACGTGCCGCTTATCCGTATGAAGCGCGAACGCATATTTATGGCCGGCGAACTCACGCGCCAGCGTCGCCCGCGCCGCATCGACGAAGGCGTCGCGAGGCGTTCCGGCTTTGGCGCTCAGAATGATGTGGGCGGTATCGCGCGGCTCGCGCGATCTGAGGGCGCGCTTCCACGATGCCGCGACCTCCAGATTGCCGTCATGATTATCCAGGGTCTGACCGGTAGACGTCACACCGGGCTTTCGTCCGTCACGCGTGAGACGGCTCAGATATCTCGCCACGCCCTCCGTTCCATGCGCCCAGCCGCGCTCCTCAAGACCCACCTCGGCGTTGAAGGCGCGCTCGATGCGATCGTGCAAAGCCCCGATCGATTTGTTGTTATCGAAAAGGCGACGGGAGTGGCCACTGTCATCGCGCTCTGCGCTCGCTGCCGAAGTCACGACATGGACCCGAGTCTGACCGTCGCCCTCCTCGATCCGCCAGGCATGTTTGTGCCCTGAAAGCACTTCGCCCAACGCAGCGCGCACGGCGTCCGGCCCAACGATATCAGAGATAGTCGCCGTGAAAAACAGCACGTCCTTGGACGGCTCCTGCCCCGCCGTCTCCGCCGCCCATTGCGTGACGAGAGCATCGAGCGCGGCGACCCCCTCGACTTTCCCTCCATCCTCGCGCTCCAGGGGAATCTCGCCTTCCCGACTCTGGTAGCGAACGAGCGCGCCCATGCGGCTACGGCCAGAGGCAAAACTCGCGAGCTTGACCACCGCGGCCTGCGATCCCGTCGCCAGCCCCCGCGTTTTGTCGATCGCAAGTCTCGACGAAGGCGACAGCGTGGCGGCAGCCAACGGATTGGCCGAGGCCAAAAGCCCGCTCTGCACGCCGGCCCGCTCGCGACCCCCGGCTCCGCCGCTCCCGATGGATCGCCGAAACCGCTCTTCCTCTTCCACCGGCGCCTCGGCGCGAACGCCAGCTGTCACGACGAAACCGGTCGATGGCTTCGAAGAAGCTTTCGCATTCACTGCGCGAGCGCGTGCCGCAGTCTGCGGAACCGACGCGGCGGGCGCTGCGCCGACCCCTTCGAGCGCGTTAGTCGGCCCACCAACTTCCTCCGCGGCGAGGCCGCCGCGCTTCATGGCGACGAATGCGCGGGGTCCGAAACTCATGGCGCCTTGATCGGACAATGCGCTCACGACGCCATCACCGCCGGCGAATGTCGCGCTCGGGCGTTCGCACAGAGCGACCGATAGAAGCTTTCGACCTCCCAGAGCACCTCGGCGAACTCGACAAACGTGCTTCGCATCGTCGCCGCTTCCGGCGAATTCCCGACATTGATGTCGCGGACCACACGATCGATATCGCCGCCAATGGCCTTCAGCTGCTTCGTCAAGGTTCGGATTTCGTCGGCGATCTCGCCATCGAAGCTCGGCCCGAGCTCCGCCGCCTCACGCATCACGCGACGAATGGCCTCGCTGATCGGCATATCATCGGGCGCACATCGCTCGGCGAAGCGCGCCCGCTCGTCCGTCGTGAGCCGGACATGGATGACTTCCGAGCGCTTGATCGCTTTGGTCATGAGCCGATTTCGATCGCCTTTGTCGTGGCGCGGAGACCCCGAAGGGGGACTGTCCGCGCGTTCGGCCCGCCCGGCAGGGCACACGCATAATTTGTATCACAAATTATGCTATCCTGCCTACTCAACACCTTCAAACAAACAAGACCTACGCCTATTTGTCTGCTCCGTCCACCTCCATTCATCAAACATATGGCTCGCGGCCAAGCATTCATGACATCCGCGCGCTATGGTGCTCATCAGTCCCCGCGACGCCCCATAATTTCGGCTCAAAGCGAGTCACAATCGGCCCGAAATGATTGTCGACGTGATCGTCCCCTTCGACATTGTCTCGATGAAGCTGAGGTAACGAGACTTTGTCTTCCGGCGCCCTTTGTACGCTCGCGGCGTTTCGCCGTTGGTGGCTTTTGGACGCCAACGGCTTTCGGCCTCCAATGACACTTGGACGCGCGCGTCTTTTCTCCGCACGCGCACAATGTCTTCCCATGGCGCTTGGCCGCGCATGGCGTTTAGACGCGCGCGGCCTTTGTCTCATGGTGGCGTTTCGCCGCGCGCGTCTCTTGTCACCGCGTGGCTGTTGTCCTTCTACGTCTATTTGCCGCTCGTGGCGTTTCGCTGTTGGCGTCATTCCTCCCTTCGCGTCATTTGTCCGCGCACGGCTATTGGACGCCAGCGTCTTTTGTCTCTCGGCGGCGATTAGCCGTGCGCGGATATTGTCCTCGAACGTCCTTTGTACGCGTGCGGCGTTTCGCCATTGGCGTCTTTTATCCCCGCGCGGCGATTTTCCCCTTGCGTCCTTCATCAGCCCGTGTGCTTTGGCCTCTCGCTCGATCGAGCATCTCAGCCGATAACCCCACGCCTCGATCCCGCCGCCCTGCGACGGTGACCAAAGCGACCCGCACGGGACCCTGCCTCCGGGCGGCCCGCGCCGCTCGCGCATCATCCAACCCGTGCGTCCGCCGGAAGTCTTCGGCGCGCGACAATTCCAGGAAAAATAATGGCGCTCGTTTTGACGATAGGCACGACCAAAGGAGGTTCGGGGAAGACGACGCTCTGCGTCCTCTTGGCTTCCGTATTCGCGGCAAAAAGCTTCCGCGTTCGCATCCTCGACGCCGACCCGCAGGCCACGGCGACGCAGTGGTTCGCTCGGAGCCTCGAGGCCGGCCGTGGCCTCGAAAATATCGTTGTGGAGCTCGTCGACGGAGCCGATCAACTGGTCGGCAAGCTCGCGGACGCGATGGATTGCGATGTGATCCTGATCGACGTCCCCGGCTCCATCGACGAAATCCTCAATATCGCCGCGGCCCATTCCGAAATGGTTCTCATCCCCGCCCGCGCGAGCGGCGCCGACTTGCCCGAGGTCGTGCGGCTGCTCGCGCGCCTCGAGGCGATGTACGAGGGCGCGCCGCCTTTCGTCGTCCGCTGCGTTCTCAACGGGGTCAGCGGCATCGCCAAGAACACCGCCGCATTCAAAGTGGCGGCGGCCTATGTCGAGGAACACGCCATCCCCTTGACGAAGACGATCATCGTCGAGAGACCGGTGCTGCAACTCATGATGATGGACGGCGGCGCGCTCGGCGCGATGCCCGGCGACGCCGAGCAGATTCGCAAAGCGATGGTCAACGGCGAAATGCTCGCCGACGAAATCTTCGCAACCATCGCCGCCGTCGGAGAGGCAGCTTAATGACCGACGACAAGCCGGATTACGCCGCGATCATCAAGACCCGGAGGCCGATGCCCACGCTCGATCTCGACGATTTGAAGCGGCGCTCCGCCCAGGCCACCAAAACGACGCTTGTGCTGCAACCGACGCCCGAGACGCCGGGCGAAGCTGAACGTCCGGTGGCCGAAGCGGAGCCGGAACTTCTGGCGCCGCGTGTGGCGGTGAGGACCGTAGCGCGGAAGGTCGAAACGAGTCCGGCGGAAACGGCGCGTGTGCCGCTTCGCTTTTCCGTTTCGCCGACCGTGCAACACGAATTGCGCATTCAGGCGGCTCTCGAGAACACATCGGTTCCCGATCTCATGAGAGACATCATCGCCGCCTATCTTCGGACCCAAGGACGCAAAACGTCATGAAAATCGGCAAGGGCGCTCGCGCGCCCTCGCCGGTCTGGACCGGCCTAGCTGGGAACGGACCGGCGGGAGAGAAATTCTCGGTAGGTCTCCGCCTCGTCTACCCCCTTGTCGTCACGCTCCGCCAGGAGAGCGGCCAACTCGCCCTCGATCCGCCTGCGCTCGCTTTTCGTGAAGCAGCACCCCGCCAATTCCGCGCGCAATTCGTTGATATGATCGATGGTGAACATTTTCTTCGTCTCCGTCTTGATGACGTTGACGGGGCGCGTGCGCGCGAGGACCGGGTCGAGGATCGCAATGCGACCGGCGGAGCCGGCGAAGGGAGGAGCCGATTTTGTCGCCCCTCGCGGCAAAATTGGAGGGGCCCTTCGTCCTTGAGGCGGCCCGAGAAGCCGTATCCTCATGCGTCATCTAGAGAGGAGAATCGCGTCTCCCCTTGGGGACGCGTCCGCATCTCTTCGCCGGCCGGTCCATCGCCCCGCCGACTTTCCACGAGACACAAGCCAAGCCGCTGCATCGACCTCACGTATTCACGATCGCGGGCCGCGCTGCTACGATCGATCCGCGAAGCCAAAGGTTCGCTGCGGCAAAATGGGAAATAGGATGAGGCGCATTCGCATCGGGACGATAGAGGCTCCGCTCGATACGGGGGATTTCGAGGCGACGCTGGCGCGGGCTCATGCGGCCCAAGAACGTCCCCTTTGCCTTTGCTGCTCTCGTGGCGTGCCGATGTATGTCGCGCGGTTTGGCGATCGACATATCCTCAAGCGGATGCCCGAAACCGGTCCCCAGCATGACCCCAGTTGCGACTCCTACGAGGCGCCCTACGAACTCTCTGGCTTCGGCCATGTCGCCGGCAGCGCGATCCAGGAAAGCGCCGACGACGGCGTGACGATCTTGAAGCTCGACTTCAGCCTCTCGAAGGTCGGCGCCAAGGCCGCGTCCACTCCAGGGCCAGGAGGAGATGCCGGAAGTGTCAAGACCGATGGATCGAAGCTCTCGCTCCGGGCGCTGCTGCACTATCTCTGGGACCAGGCCGAGTTCAATCGATGGCGTCCTGGGATGACAGGGAAGCGGAACTGGGCGGTGATCCGAAAATTCTTGGGCGAGGCGGCGGACGGAAAGACCGCCAAGGGAAAGCCCCTCAGCGACATCCTCTTCATCCCCGAGACCTTCCGTTCCGAACGCGAAGCCGAAATCACCCAGCGCCGCGTTGCATTCATGAATCGAGTGGCGACGGCAGAGGGAGCTCGTCGCCCGCTGCTCATGTTGATCGGCGAGGTCAAGGAGATTGCCCCTGCCCGCTTTACCAATCGTATGGTCGTGAAACATCTGCCGAAGTTTCCTTATCTGCTGAACGACGATGTGCATCGGCGTCTGGCCGCCAAGTTCGCTGATGAGCTGTCGATGTGGGGCGCCATGCCCGAGGCGCATCTCATCGCCATCGCGACGTTTGGCCTTGGACCAACGGGCGTCGCCTCGATCGAGTCCATCGCGCTGATGATCGTGAACGAGAACTGGATCCCGTTCGAAAATAGCTATGACGCCGCCTTGCTCGATACGCTGACGCGAGAGCGAGCAAGTTTTCTCAAGGGGCTTCGCTATAACTTGGCCCAAGACCGCCCTCTTGCCAGCGTGGTCCTTCGCGAGGACGATTCAAAGCCGGTGGCGATGTATGTCGTTCCCCCTGACGCCGACGACGCTTATCGGGCCGCGCTCGAAGCGCTCACGAGCGAAAGCGAAATGGCGACTTGGGTATGGAATGCCGGCGTCGACGTCATGCCTGCCCTTCCAATCTGAGCCAGGCGACGGCGGCGATCGAGACGCCGAAGTCGCCGCGCTCGCGCGAGGGATCGTCACCGGAGGCCGAGACTGCTTGTTCAACTCAACTCATCATCTCTCTCGAAATGGGGCGTTCTCTAGAGCGCGTCGTGACGAGGTTTGGATTC
>JAJXZC010000164.1 GCA_021780275.1 Pseudomonadota bacterium | reverse complement strand
CCTCGCAGTCGTGAATTTCAAGGGTGGGAGCGCCAAGACGACGACCAGTGCCCATCTTGCGCATTTTCTTGCGCTTCACGGCTATCGCGTCTTGGCGATTGACCTCGATCCGCAAGCCTCCCTCTCCGCAATGTTCGGAGCTCAGCCAGAGATGGATGTTGGCGACAACGAGACGATCTATGCGCCACTGCGCTATGGACCAGAACGACGCCCGATGCGAGAGGTGATCCGCAAGACGTACTTCGATGGCATCGATCTCATCCCCGGCAACATCGAGGTGATGGAATACGAACATGAGACGCCGCGGGTACTCGCAGAGAGAAGCGTCAAGAGGGACAGCTTCTTCTTCGAGCGCCTCAGGATTGCGATTGCCGAGGTCGACGACGACTACGACGTGGTCGTGCTGGATACGCCTCCTTCCCTCGGATTTCTGACACTTGGGGCGATTTACGCCGCAACTGGTCTCATAGTCACCGTGCATCCGGCGATGCTTGACGTGATGTCGATGAGCCAGTTCCTGCTAATGATGAGCGACATGATCCGGGTCATTCACGAAGCCGGGGCGGTGCTGAAGCAGGACTTTTTGCATTACCTGATTACCCGGCATGATCCGAATGACCAGCCGCAGGCGCAAGTCGTCTCCCTGCTTCGACACCTTTTTGCGGCGGACGTCCTGATGCCTACGGCGGTCGAAAGCACCGCGATCGAAAGCGCGGGCTTGGCCAAGCGCACGCTGTACGAACTTGAGCCTGGCAATATTGGCCGTGAGACCTTTCGACGCGCGCGCGAGTCGATGGATGCCGTCAACGAGAGAATACTCGAATTGATTACCGAGAGCTGGGGACGGCGATGAGCAAGGGGCCATCTGGCAAATCGATCATCGCAAATTTTGGAGCGCTGTCATCCTCGCCGTTAGCGGCAGATGAAGTTGCTCCATTACGTCCGCCCGCGCAGCCGATAGCTCGCGTCGGCGCGGGTGTCATCGGCGCGACGCAACGGAGCCTGACCGATATTCGCGAAGAGCGGGATCGGCTCCAGGCCCTGGTTGCAGCGGGAGGCGGACTAGAGCTTGATCCAAGCCTCATCGACCCCTCCCCTTTTCCAGACCGTTTGCCCGATGATAGCGACAACGACTTCGAGACGCTAAAACGCCTGATCTCCGACGAGGGTCAGAAGATCCCGATCCAAGTCCGTACGCATCCCAGCGTTCCGGACCGATATCAGATCGTGTACGGCCATCGTCGATGGCGAGCTTGTCGTGACCTAGGCATCAAGATCAAGGCGATCTTGATCGAGCTGTCCGATAGCGAGCTTGTTGTTGCACAGGGCATCGAGAACGCCGCACGACAAGATCTTAGCTGGATCGAGCGGGCGCTGTTTGCGTGGCGGATGGATCAGACGGGAATCAAAGCACGCGACATCCGCGCAGCTTTGGCGGTCGATGATCCAGAGCTGGCGCGACTGCGATCGGTGTGTCGCGTGCTTGCAGTTGATGTCATCGAGGCGATTGGGCGGGCACCAAAAGTCGGTCGGCCACGCTGGGTCGAACTTGCTACGATCGCTACGAGCGAACCGACCGCCCTGCAACGGATCCGCGAAACCTTGTCATCTGACAAGGTTTCCGCACTTCCTTCCGATGATCGCTTCCGTCATGTCCTGATGGCAGTGAAGAAACGCTTGCCCGACGAAAAGCATGCAATCGAGCTGAAATCGCCACGCGGGCATGTTGTCGGCAAAGCGTCGTTCTCAGGCGGAGACGTCAAACTGACCATCGAGAAGTCGCGCGTCGACGCCTTTTCGGCGTTTCTCAAAACGGAGCTGCCATCCTTGATGGATCGATTTTTCGCGCTTGAGAGTGACGGATGATCTCCATCGACCGATTCCAATACCTTGTCATCTGACAAGGTCTTGATGCCACCCCCGGTCTCTCTGCTGGGGTCAGACCACCGACGATTAAACACGAGGTAAGCAACCAGACGGCAAAAAAAGAAAGGCCCCCAAGCGGCGAACCAACCTGAGAGCCTTCGATTTCTGTGACAAGATACGAATAAGCCTCTCCGAATCACTTGTCAACGTTGGTGCACCGTTCCGGTGAGCGTTTCCTCTTTGCCAGAAGCTTAAAGGCGAAGGCATGGAACCACATCTCTCGACGACGCCCTTTGGGCGGCGATCGCTGACGCTTGCCCATGTGGCCAGCCAGGCGGTCGCGAAATCCCGCCCGCCCGAAAAGGCGGTGCACAAATGGAATGTCTTCCGGGCGATCTGCACGGCCAAAGCTCGCATCGGTGTGTCCGAGCGGGCGCTGGCAGTACTCGATGCCCTGCTTTCGTTTCACCCGGAAACCGTGCTGACCGGCGACGGCCTGATCGTCTTTCCGTCTAACCAGCAGCTCTCGTTGCGCGCACACGGGATGGCGCCGGCGACGCTGCGCCGTCATCTCGCGGCGCTGGTCGACGCCGGCCTCATCGTCCGACGCGACAGCCCCAACGGCAAGCGCTATGCGCGCAAGGACAGGGGAGGGGAGGTCGAGTTCGCCTTCGGTTTCGACCTGTCGCCATTGGTGGTGCGCGCGGAGGAGTTCGAGGCCTGGGCGGAGGACGTCCGCGCCGAGGAACGCGCGCTCAAACTTGTTCGCGAGCGCATCACGCTCTGTCGACGCGACATCGCCAAGATGATCGCCACCGGCGTCGAGGAAGGGGTGCCGACGCGGCGGGCCGGGGAGGGGCCGGCCGACTGGACGGAGATCCACGCCCTCTATTGCGCGATTATGGCCCGTATTCCCCGTTCGGCGACGCGATCTGAGCTCGAACCAATCGCCGAGGAGCTGTCGCTGCTGGCCAACGAAGTGCTCATGCTGTTGGAAACTCACGTGAAAACACAGAATCCAAGCGGCAATGAGTCTCAAACTGAGCGTCACATACAGAATTCAAATCCAGACTCTCCCATTGAACTTGAACCTGGCTTTCCGAAAAAGCAGGGGGCGAGGTCCGAGCCAACGCCGGAACCGCAGATGACGCAAGAAGGATCCTATCCGTTGGGAATGATTTTGGACGCTTGTCCCGACATCGTCGATTACGCCAAGAGCGGGATTTCCAACTGGCGCGACTTCATGGCGACCGCCGCCGTGGTCCGGCCGATGCTGGGGATCAGTCCGAGCGCTTGGGAGGAGGCGCAGGCCGCGATGGGCGAAGTTCGGGCGGCGATCGTGGTCGCGGCGATCCTGCAGAAGGGCGCGGCTATCAACAGCGCCGGCGGCTATCTGCGCGAGCTGACGCGCAAGGCGGCGGCCGCGGAGTTTTCGATCGGGCCGATGCTGATGGCGCTGATCGGCGCCCGCAAACGCGACAGGAAGCGGGCGTGACCGATGGACGCGAGAGATGTGCGCCGTATGGCGGGCCTTTTGTGGAAGTCAGCCGGATTACTCGACCCGATCGAGAACCGGCGGCGCCAGGCCGAGGCGCGCCGCCTGGTCGAGCAGGTTCTTGACCGAAGAAGCGGCCCATTGCCGGCCGCCGCGCGGCGTACGCTCGCGCATAGCCTCGAGTTGGGCGCCGATCGCGCGCAGCGACATGTCGGGATTGGCCATGGCGATGCCGGCGACCAGCATCATCAGCCGGTCTTGCGGCGGCCGGCGAGGCGAACGCTCCAACAGTTTCGGATCGGCGAGACGCTCGCGAACCGCGCGGCGCACGGCGCGCCGCAACCGCTCGACCGTCCAACGGGCGCCGCTCTCCATGTTGAGCACACGCGCGACGTCCTCCCACGGGCTCGCCGGCCGCATCCGCCGCACTGTTGGAAGCCAAAGGTCCATCGCGGCGATGACGTCGCCGGTGAAGATGCGGTCGCGCGCCTCGGCGGCCTTGCGGATCGCGGCCGGATCCTTGGAACGCAAGCCGGGATTGCCCGGCAGCCTGCCGCGCATGCGGGCGGCTTTGATGCCGGCTTTTGTGCGCTCCGAGATCAGCGCGCGTTCGAGCTGGGCGACCGCGCCGAGGACCTGGAGGGTGAACATGCCTTGCGGCGTCGACGTGTCGATCGGATCGCGCAGGGAGCGGAAATGGGCGCCGCTTTCCTCGAGGCGCTCAATCACTTCGAGCAAATGGCTGACCGAGCGCGCCAGGCGGTCGAGGCGCACGACGACGAGCACGTCGCCGGCGCGGATCTCGCGCGTCAACCGGGCGAGCTCTGGTCGCGCCCGCGAGGCGCCGGATCCGTACTCCTGAAAAATCGTGGCGCAGCCCGCGGCGCGCAGTTCGTCGGTCTGGGCGTCGGTCGCCTGATCCTCGGTCGAGACGCGGGCGTAGCCGAGGAGGCGGCCAGAAGGAGCGTGGGTGGATTTTGACGGAAGCTTCGTCACCGGCCAGCGCTCCGTGCGGCGCCAGCGCCATTCTGTCCGCCGTTTCTCAGGCCACGCACTGTCATGCCACGCAGTTTGGAAGCGTCGAACAGGTTGACGCCGACGGGGTGGAATATGTCGACGCCATCGACATATTCGGCAGACATGTCGACGAAAGAGCGAAACATCGACATATCGTGAGAGCGACGATCCTTCATCGGCTCTGCTCCAATAGTTCGCGGCCGAGCTGGCGCAGAGGCGAGACCTCGATCTTATCAGCGAGCGGATAGGTGTGGGCCAAGTCCCAAAGCCCACAGTCCCGCAATCTGAACTGACACATAGTTACCCCGCGAAAAAGAAGGCGCTCGGCGCCAAGGAGCATATGCCGCCCGCCCGTCACTGGGCGGGTTATCGAACCACGTAAAACCCTTCGCCGCAGTTGCATCGCTTCGAGCGATCCGACCTTACAAGAGCGCGGAAAATTGGGACAATTCGGCGACGGTCGCGACCAAGCCCTGTCGCGTCAGCGCGCCGAGATATTCATCGACCCCGTAGGGTGGATTCCTGAGGCGGGCGCGCACCTTCCGAACCGCGCCGCAAAAGACGCCAGGCGCAAGATTGAGGTGGTTGCTCAGAAATTCGTCGGGGTGCTGCGCTTCGATCTTGTAGGACGCAATGGCCGTATTCGGAAAGTGTTTGAGGTTCTGTATGACGATTACGTCGCAGCGGCCGACGATCGCGGCCGCGAGAACGTGGCGGTCATTCTTGTCTGGAAGCTCAAGCGTCGGAATGATCGCCTCATAGCCCGTTACGAGGCAGTCGCGAGTGGCTTTGTCCATGAGCTCGCGCGTGCGTTCGAGCGCCGCCGGGTCGCGTTGCGGTTCGTTGCGCAAGAGCGCGCCCATCCACTCGCGGTGAATGTCGGCGGTCCACTTCGCCTTGAACAGATCGGCGACGGCCAGTTGTAGCAGCAGATCCCGCATTGGCGCGGGATAAAGTACGTTAGCGTCAAGCAAAGCGGTGTATTGGCTCATGAACGGCCATAGCCCATGTCCTGTTCCTGGGCCTCCCGGGCGAGCTGATCGAGAACGGCTTCTCTTTCTTTATCGATCGCGTTCTTGTAGCCCATCACATCCTCCATGCGAACGCGGCGGTGCCTTCCAACCTTGCGGTGCGGAATGATTTTGTCTTCCAGCAATTTGATCAGGAAGGGCCGGGAGACATTCAGCACCTCGGCGGCTTCCACGGTCGTCAGTTCCGCGCTCTCCGGAAGAATGGTGACGCCGCGTCCAGCGGCCATCGCCTCCAAAATATCCATGAGGAGCGCCACCGCCCCGGCGGGCAACTCGATCGGATTCTCCTGGTCGGCGTCCCTGACACGCAGGGTCAAGGACCGCTTTTGCTGCGCGTAGCGCGAGAGCACTTGACCCGAAACGCGCGCGATCGCGGCGTCCTGCGCCGAAGGTGGCAATTGCCTGTGAGCGAGCATGCTCATTGGAGTCTCCTTGTTTGCCGCTCAAGATAGTGACGAAACGCAACAAATGCAATAGATGCATTTTATGAAGCATGGGTTTCGAATTCACGTTAACGGCGGTCGATGGGGCCGCGCGGGTGGAGATTGGCCTTTGATGTTTTTTTCGGAGAAACGGGTCTTCGCGTCTGCTCGACGTTTTCAGCGTCATCGATGATCGCCAGGAAAGGAAACCGCGTTCCGATTCGATGAGACGGCGGCCGAACAATTCCGACGGCGTCCAATTTCGCGGCCAGCGCCTGCAACCTCGGAGTCCATCACTGGCGCAACTGCGCCATTTCCGAACGCGAAGAGATGACCCTTTTCTGTCGATCAGCTAACCTGGGCAAGGCCTGTCGGCGAAGCCCGCCAGGGGCCTGACGAGCAGTGAGAGAATTGAGATGGACGAGGATAACTTCAACATGGCCGTGCGCAAATTCCTCAAGGAAGTCGGCGTCACCTCGCAACGCGAGATCGAGCGCGCAGTGCGCGAAGGGAACGTCCCGGGCGGGAAACTGAAGTTGCGAATGACGCTGACAGCCGAGAACGCGCCATCTCTCAATCACGTTGTCGAAGCGACCATTGACCTGAATTGAGGTCAATCATCAGCTTCGAACGCGTGCACGAAGTCTTGCGGCCCTGGCCGTCCGCGCTGCGCCGGCAAATTTCGGCCACCTTCAACGCCTTCGTGCGACGGGATCGGTGCTGGCGACCGGAGCCGGAACGTCACGCCGCAGGTCTTCAACGGCGCAGCCTCACAAATTATCCGCGACCCAATCTCAAAATCGCGCTCCGGGATTTCTCATAATAGCGGGCGAAACGCCGCCCAAGGCGTTGAATCTCACAAATTCCGGCTCGCCGACACTTCCCGCGGCGATTTAAGGCGGTATTTGAGGCGTTTGTACAAACTCGGAAGTTGCGAGCAAACGGCCGTTTGCAGGCGTCGTTGATCGACCGCTACGGCGGGCCATAGAGGCCGATTCAGCGCTTCGGATAGGCAAGATAGGCTCGGCGCGTTTCGGCCGCCCACAGGCTTTAAAAGCGGAAAGCCCGGATTCTAAGGGCTTCTAGCCGTAAAGACGCGTCGCGCGTGGCTGGCAGGGCCCTCCGCCGAGGGGACATAGTGCCTGGCCTCCCGTTTCGTCGGTTGATCCTCCCAAGGCCCATTGGAGCCTTCGGAAGCTATCCTTATCGATAGTGAGAGGGCGCGCCAAACTGTTACGCCTATGACGGAAGCAAAAGCTATGATAGCTTCGCTATAATGAAATATTTGCAGGAATCGCAGGCGCGTGAAAGCCGACCGAAGAATCGTCGAAATGCTCGACTGGGGGCGAGTCTACGGTCCCTTGGCGCAAGCCGAAGACGCGCTCGCCCGCCTCGACGAGCGGCTGCGCGCCAGTCCGATCCGCGAGGGATGGATAGAACGCGCGCATTTTGCCGACGCCTGCGCCAGCTTGTGGATTGAGGGCGGGCTGGCGCATCTCGAAGACCTGGTCCTGCATGACGCCCATATGGACGCCCGCGCCCCGACCGCGGAAATTATCCGCGCCGCCCGGGTGCTGGCCGCCCGCCGCCGGATGCTCTCCGCCGCGCCGGGTTGGTCGCTGTCGCCGGACGGCCTCGTCGCGTTCCGCAGCGGCGGTTTTGGGGCCGCCGACGAGGAGGAAGCGGAGACGCCGAAGAACAGCGATGAGCCGGAAGGGGAGGGGGCTTTCGACGATGACCACTATTCGGATCGCGACGATCCCCTCGCCGCCGAACTGGCGGCGCTCGACGCCGCGCTCGCGGGCGCGGCGCGCGCGCTCGAACGAAAGCCGGCGGTCGACCCCGAGGCGCGCGATCCGCTGGTCTACGATCTCGACTGGGACGAGGACGAGCGGCTCGAGCAATGGCGGCAGGCGGTCGATCTCACCGCCGGCCTGCCGCCGGTGCTGGCGGCGGCTTTGACGGCGGCTTTATGGGACGACATCGAGCCGCTGCAGCACGTCCCCTGGCTTGGCCGCCTCTTCGCCGCCGCCCTATTGCGCCAGCGCGGCAAAACCCGCAGTCATCTGTTGTGCGTGAACTCCGGCGCCCGCGCGGTTCCGCGGCTGCGGCTCAAACAAGCCGATCCGGTCGCCAAAATCCTGTTCTGGCTGGCGGCGATCCTGGCCGCTGCCGAACTGGGCCAGAAGGATCATGACCGCTGGCTGCTCGCGCGGGCATCGCGGGAGGGCAAGCTGCAGGGCAGGCGGGGGAATTCGCACCTGCCGCAGGCGCTGGATCTGGCTTTGGCCCGGCCGATCGTCACCGCCGAGCTGCTGGCGCAGGAGCTCAAGGTTTCGGCGCGGGCGGGGCAGAACCTCATCGCCGAGCTGGGGCTGCGCGAGCTCACCGGGCGGCGGCGCTATCGCGCCTGGGGCATTTTGTGAGTTAAACAAGAAAGACCGCCGACTGTGACGCCAACGGCCCAAGCCGAGGGAGGGAATCACCGACGACAAAAGTTATATCGGTAAATCTCACTTGCTGGTGTCATATTGTTACTTTGTAAGCCACTGCCCGTATGCTTCGATATCGATCATTGGCACGGTTCCGCTAAACTGAAGCTGAGATATAAGCTTGAACAAGAATGCTGTGGCCGGCTTGTTTTCATTGACGAATTTGTAGCTTGAGGTTGCTTGCTCGAAAAAGAAGTGGCCATGTGACGCGACGCAGCCGATGTCGAGCTTCCCATCACCCAAATCCGTGATCAACGCCTTTTCAAAGGATGATCCCAGGGCGGGGCTCCAATCACTTTCAAATGTCAGTAGGCCGCCCAAGATTGGGATCAACGGTTTCGCCGGATAAACGCCCTGCGCATATGGAATGGGGAGGCTGGTTCGGTGCAGGCGACGAACACTCGCAACCTTTTCCTGCGCGTAAGCGACTAGGCCAGCATTTGCCGTCTGCTTCGCCTCAAAGACGGCGTAGACGCTCTCGGCAGGAATAATCGTCTCGTTCTCGTATGTGAAGATGAACGGCGAATATTGGCGGTCGAAGATCACGACATCGATCTGCTGGCTGAAATTGCCCAGGCTATCCACAACATGCGCCTTCGCTGCCTGATAGCGTTTCGGCAAATAGGCTTCCAGCATGCTGATCCAGACGTTCTCGCTGGCATCACCTTTGGTGCCTGGATGGCCGAATGACTGACGAACGCGGGCAAGACGCTGTTGAATATCGTCATGGAGAGACGAGAGAAGCGTGGACAGAGACCATTCAGTCATCGGAAAACTCTCTTTGGATCCGGCTTCTGACGTTAGCACAGCGGAAATTTAGGGCCGAACTGTTCACACCAAGCTCGTGAGGCCGGGCTGCATGCCACCGGAAGAGGCTTGCTTAAAGGTATCGCCGTCGCGCTGAACGGTCACAGCCTGGGTCATGATGGCGTCCTTATCCCGGGATATCGCCGTCTCGGAACGGGGGCGTCGGGATTATGTCGCGGGCGAGTTCTACGGCACGGGCGCCGTCAACGGGCCCCGATGGATAGGCGTCCAGTACGATCGCCGGCAGCAGTCTTTGGGTCAAATCGGAAAAAGTGAAGCCATAGTTCCGAGCTTCGCGCGGCCCGGTGAGTGTAACAAGAGTCTCGATATGTTGACGGTCGAGGCCGATAGGCTTCAGGCGGTTTGACAGCACGAAGCGACGCTGATCCTCGCTGGGACGAGCGAAGCTTAACACATCCGCCGCACGTCGCCGCACCGCCGGGTCGAGCGCGCTCAATCGGTTTGTGCACATGAGGACGGCTGCCGGAAGCTTGGCGTTGGCGATGCGGTCGATGCCTCGGATGAACGCGTTGACGCCGGCCTTGTCCTCGTGATGCATCTGAGCCGCTTCGCGTGATTGGGCGAGAGCGTCGGCTTCGTCGACCAGGAGGATCACTGCTCCACGAGCCTTGCCAGAGGGAGACTTCAATCGGGTCGCTTCGGCCACGGTGTGGTCGAAGGCGGCAGACAGGAGCTGGGTCATTTCGCCGACGCGTCCCTGGCCGCGGGTCGAGAGACTCAAGGGCAAAAGGGTGACGTCGATCTTCTCCTGCCGCGCGACCGCATCACCTATCGTCTCGGCGAGTTCCGTCTTGCCGGAGCCGACATCGCCGGCGAGCACCACCAGAGGAGGACGACGCAGGACTATATCCAGGAGAGTTTGAGCGCCCGGATGGTGTCGGTTCGCCCAGTCCGTGAGGCCTCCGGGATTGACGAGAAGGCCAAGGATCTTAGTAAGGCGCCTCTTCTGGTCATCGAGACCCACGAGATGAGCGAGCCGCGTCTGCGGCTCGAAGTCGGGGTATGTGATGCGGCGCTCGAAGAGTTCGTCGAGTGTGGGCTTTGTGTTCATCAGAAACTCCGAACGCAGGTGCGGTCGAGGGCGCGACCGCCGGACGAATAAGTGCGGTCATTGGCAAGATAGCCGGTGACGCCAGGTTCAGCCGCGCCGCCCCGAACGAAAGGAAGCGTGGACTTGAATGCGTCCTGCTGCGTTTGAGTCAGGCGGTCCCAGGCTGTGCTGTAGGTCAGGTAGCTGTGAAAGGTCGCTCCGCTGATGTTCGCTCCCGGCCGGATGCGGCCAGGGTCGTCGTCGTTGGCCGATGCGCCGGCAAGATCTCGCGCTGTGTAACGAAGCGTCGGTTCAATCCAGTTGCCGCCGCTCTTGAAGCCATAGGTGACGGCTCCGAGATAGCCGGCCTTGATTAGTTCGGTCACCTCGGCCTCATAGCTCGCGATGCTCGTGTCAGACGGGCTTCCATAGAGGCGCTGCATGCGCTTCAGGTCGGTCGCGACCTTGGCGGCCATATGCCGGGCGTGGGTGACCGTAAAGGTCGAACTTTCTGTGTAGCTGAAGCTGTAGGACACGGGTCGACCTCAAGCCTGGAAGGAGGAGCCGAAGACCTTCTGCCAATAGGCGACGGTCAGTTGTTTGTTGGGGGCGGCAAGCGCCGCGTCGATGGCGTCTCCGGCATCGAGAGCGGCATCGACGATCGCGTCCGCGTTCGTTGCGGTGTAAAGACGCGCCACGTTGTTGGTGGCGTTCACCGGATCGATAATCTGCACGGCTTCGGAGAACGTGCCCACCGACGTGACGGAGTAATAGTCGCCGAACACGACGCGCTGCCGGAAGTTGGTCCGCGCGATATAGGTGAAGAAGTGCTGGAGCGCCTCGGGATAATCGGAAAAATCCAGCCCGTCATCGCAAAGCTTGGCAAGGATCATTTCGATCATGAAGGACTTGAAGCGGA
>JAJXZC010000608.1 GCA_021780275.1 Pseudomonadota bacterium | reverse complement strand
GTTTCATGGCCGGCTCAATTGCTGCTGAACATGGTGACATTGCCGGGCTGATAGCCGCTGCGAGTCGAGAACAGGCTGTACTGCTGTTGGCCTTGGGCTTCCGCGCTAGCGGACCTTGCCTGTTCGAGCGCGTCGGCGCGGCTCTTGGCAGCGAGCACGGCGATGAGGTCGCCGAGCTGTTGCGATTGGAGAGCGAGAAGCTGGTTACCGGTCTGGGCTGCCTGGAGCGAGCCCGAGGCTGATTGGCTGGCCGACAGCAAAGTCGAGCGTGAGGTGTTCGTGCCCGAAAGATTGCCAACGGCGCCGGCGCCGATCTTCAAACTGTCCTGGAACGCTGCGATCGACGTCTGCCAGCGCGTTTGCGCGTTGGCATTGAGCGTCGTGTTGGTGGCGCCGACCGGCACCGCGCCATAGGTGCCGGGAAAGATCGATTCGATGCGTGCGACGTCGAAGGCTAACATCTGCACGGACGACAGCAGCGATTGGGTGTTCTGAGCGCCAGACTGAACCTGCGATTGGACCTGACCTTGTGTCGCGGTTGGAAGGTGCTCGAGGTTCTTGGCTTGGTTCGCGAGCATCGTCGCTTGATTGGTCAGGGCGGTGACCTGGTTTTCGATTTGCTGGAGTTCGCGTGCTGCGGTGAGCACGTTCTGGGAAAAATTCGACGGGTCATAGACGACCATTTGGGCGGAGGCCGGCCGTGAGAGCGATGACAGCGCAAACGCAAGCGTGAGGCTTGTGGCAGCCAATCGCGCGTGCCGCATGTTCTTCGGGTTCATCAGGGATTCTCCAGATTAACGAGATCAGGGATGATATCGGCCGCCCAGGCGATGTCGCGGTCTCGCAGCCAGGCAGTGAGAAAGGCGTCCTGCCCATGCTCGGCGATGAGGCGCTCGATCGCGGCATGATCCGATTTCGACGAAGCCGCGCAGAAGGCGAGCGCGACTGGACCGAGCCCCAGTTCGAAAAGGCGATTACCGCGCCGCGACTGGCAGTAATAATCCCGCTTGGGCGTGGCGCGGGCGATGATCTCGATCTGTCGGTCGTTGAGACCGAAGCGGCGATAGATCGTTGTGATCTGCGGCTCGATCGCCCGTTCGTTCGGCAGGAAAATACGGGTCGGGCAGCTTTCGATGATAGCGGGCGCGATGCTGCTGCCGTCGATGTCCGAGAGCGATTGCGTGGCGAAGATGACGGACGCATTCTTCTTGCGCAGCGTCTTCAGCCATTCGCGGAGCTGCTGAGCGAACGCCGGATCGTCGAGGACGAGCCAGCCTTCATCGATCATCAGCAAGGTCGGGCGGCCATCGAGCTGATGCTCGATGCGATGGAAGAGGTAAGTGAGAACCGCAGCGGCCGCGCCACCACCGACCAAGCCTTCGGTCTCGAAGGCCTGAACCGAACCCAAACCCAGATGTTCGGATTCGGCATCAAGGAGCCGGCCGAACGGACCGCCGACGCAATAGGGCTGCAAAGCCTGTTTCAATGCATTCGATTGCAGCAGGACCGCTAGGCCAGTGATCGTTCTTTCGTTGTCAGGAGACGACGCAAGCGAAGTAAGCGCTGACCAGACATGCTCTTTCTCGGTCGGGCCGATAATCACACGCTCCTTAGCGAGAAGCGCTGCGATCCATTCGGCTGCCCAGGCGCGTTCGGCATCTTCGTCGATGCGGGCGAGCGGCTGAAGCGAGACGGGATCGTCGGCGTCATTTGAAAGATTGCCGCCGAGGTCGTGCCAGTCGCCGCCCATGGCAAGTGCCGCGGCACGGATTGAGCCACCAAAATCAAAGGCAAAAATCTGATTGTGCCGGTAGCGTCGGAATTGAAGCGCCATCAGCGCCAGTAGGACCGACTTGCCGGCGCCCGTCGGGCCGACGATCAGGGTATGGCCGACATCGCCGACATGAAGGCTGAATCTGAAGGGCGTCGAGCCTTCGGTCTTTCCGAAGAAAAGAGGCGGCGCGCCGAAATGCTCATCTCTTATGGGGCCCGCCCAGACCGCCGAAAGCGGAATCATATGTGCGAGATTCAGCGTCGAGAGGGGCGGCTGGCGAACATTGGCATAGACATGGCCGGGCACGGAGCCGAGCCAAGCTTCGATCGCGTTGACGCTTTCGACCATGCAGGTGAAGTCATGGCCCTGAATGATCTTTTCGACGAGGCGGAGCTTTTCCGCCGCGATGCCTCCGTCTTCGTCTGAGACCGTGATCGTCGCCGTCAGATAAGTTTGACCGATCGTGTCGGAGCCTAGCTCTTGAAGCGCCATATCTGCGTCGGTCGCACGATTGGCGGCGTCTGAATCGACGAGCACCGATTGCTCGTTCGTCATCACCTCTTTGACGATGGCGCCGATCGACTTGCGTTTGGCGAACCATTGCCGGCGGATTTTGGTGACGAGTTGTACGGCTTCGGTCTTGTCGAGGAGGATCGCCCGCGTCGACCAGCGGTAGGGGAAGGCGAGGCGGTTCAACTCATCGAGAATGCCGGGATAGGTTGCTGTCGGAAATCCGACGATGGTGAGCGTGCGCAGATAATGGGTGCCGAGCCTCGGTTCGAGCCCGGCGGTCAGCGGCTCGTCGGCCAGAAGCGCATCGAGATAGATCGGCGTTTCAGGAACGCGGACGCGTTGGGGTCGCGTCGAAATCGTCGAATGCAAATAGGTGAGCGTCTCGGCATCGTCGAGCCACGCGATGTCCGGCATGAATCCTTCGACGAGTTGCAGGACGCGGTCGGTGCGATCGATGAAGCCGCGCAGCAATTCCCATGGATCGACGCCGGTCTGTGAGCGGCCTTCGTAAAGCCAGCCTTCCAAGCGGGAGACATCCTCGGCTGGCGGCAACCA
>JAJXZC010000619.1 GCA_021780275.1 Pseudomonadota bacterium | reverse complement strand
GGCGTTCCCAACATGTTCGAAAAGCCGGGTGTGAAGGATTTCTATAAGGCGCTTGCGACGGACGCCGAAGCCGAAGGTCTGATCGAAGTGACCCGCCTGATGGTCGGCGACGCGACGGCTGCCGCCAATTGGGGCATCAGCTTCAAGGGTCGCTTCCACTATGTGGTGACGAGCTACGATCAGGGTGCCGAATTCGCCAACCGCGGTCCCGGAATGATACAGCTCATGGAGCTGATGCAGAACGCCACGGCCAATGGTCATACGGAATTCGACTTCACGGTCGGCGACGAAGGCTACAAGGGCGACTGGTGCGAGGTCGAAACGCTACTCTTCGACCACATTGCAGCCACGACCGTGCGCGGCCTTTTGACCCGCTTGCCGCGCGCAAGTTTTCTCAATGCTAAACGGTTCATCAAGCAGACGCCCGTACTCTGGGAAACATTCTCCCGTTTGCGTTCTGCGGCGGGCAATCTCCCGGCGGTTGTCGCTGCCCGGGCCTGAAGGGCTTGTCCAATGAACGCCTCGGCGTTGTCACAACCGTTACAGCGAATTGCAGGCCCCATTCTGGCGCGTCTGAGCGATGGCGACCTCGGCGAGGTCGTCAAGGGCGCAGCCATGGTCATGGGCATTCGCATCGGCGGCGCTGCCATCGCGCTCATCAGTCAAATCCTGCTGGCGCGCTGGATGGGCGCCTTCGAATACGGCATTTACGCCTATGTCTGGGTATGGGTAATCATCCTCGGCATTCTTGCTCCCATGGGCTTCGGCACCTCGACGCTGCGCTTCGTGCCGGACTACAGGGTCAAGGAGAAATGGCGGCGTCTGGCCGGCATTCTCGATGCCTCATGGCAGATGGTTCTGATCTTCGGTCTGGCGGCCATGGGCCTCGGTTTGGTGGCGCTGGCAGCGCTGCACAATGTTGTCGCGCCGTATTATATCTGGCCGTTGGCGATTGCATTGATCTGCGTCCCGGCATTTGCCCTCAGCGATACGCTTGAAGGCACGGCGCGCGCTTTCGGTTGGGTCAATCTCGCTTATCTGCCGACCTATATCATCCGTCCGGTCTCGGTCATCATCATCGGCGGCATCATCTATCTCAGCATGGGTAAGCTGACCGGGCTTGCCGCCGTCTCCGGCGCACTTTGCGCTTCTCTACTGACGCTCGTCGGACAAAGATTTGTGCTGAGCCGCCGCATCAAGGCGACCGTGCCGGAAGCAAAGCCTTTACGTCATACGAAGCGCTGGATCCTGGCTTCGCTGCCTCTGGTGCTGACGGAAGGGCTTTATCTTGCGCTGCTCAATTGCGACATCGTTCTGCTCGGCATGTTTGTGAGCCCCGCTGAAGTCGGCATCTATTTCGCCGCGACGCGGATCGTGAACCTCGTGACTTTCATCTATTTCGCGGTCGCAGCGCTCGCCGTGCCGAAATTCTCCGAGCTGCACGCCAAGGGCAATCGCGCGGACCTGCAGGACTTCGTCCACAACATCATTCAATGGATTTTCTGGCCGACACTCGCTGCGGTCTTCTTCATTCTCCTGCTCGGCAAGTTTGCACTCGGATTTTTCGGCGCTGATTTCGCCAGCGGCTCGGTTCTGCTTGCAATCCTCGTGATCGGCTTTCTGGCCCGCGCCTCGACAGGTCCTATCGAATATTTGCTCAATATGACGGGCAATCAGAATGCGACGGCGGCGGCCTATGGCGCGGCGGCGGTCCTCAACATCATTCTGAACCTCATCCTCGTGCCGCGCTTTGGCCTTGAAGGCGCCGCGGCGGCGACCGCCATCTCGCTCGTGACGGCAAGCATCTGGCTTTTCATTTCCGTGCGTCTGCGCCTCGACATCACGGCCTTTGTTTTTCGCTTTACGCGCGCTCATCCGGCAACGCCGGCGCCGACCAAGAATGTGTGACCGCTAATATGACCGATTTGAAAAGACAGTCATTCGCCTTGCCCTTATCTCGCCGGCACGAGAACGGCATGGTGCGCGTGCTGCAGGTGGAACGGATTTCACATGCGGCGCGGGCCTTGATTGACCGTCCGCTCGACGCCGATGTCGTTGTGTTAGAAAGCGCTGACGCCTTGACGCCATTCAAGGGTGCGATCGACACGCTTTGCGCAAACAGCGTCGACAGCAATCCACTCTTCGAGGCCGCGACGCTGGCCGCCGCGATGACGCATTTGCAGGGTAAGACGCCTGCCCATGTGGCCTTGATCTGGCACAAGGGCGACAGAGGCGCCCCGCGTGAATTGATCGGCCTGTTTCCTTTTTTTACACCACGCTTCTATCTCGGGTTGCCCCTTCGCATTTTGTCGATCTGGACGCATATCCACAGCTTCCTCGTGACGCCGATTGTGCGTGAAGGATTTGAGCTTGATGCGATCCGCCTGTTTCTGGATTTCGCAAACCAATCCGGACCGTCAATGGTGCGTTTCCCGCTTTTTCAAGCAGATGGCGCCTTCGGTCCGGCGCTAGCCGAAGTCGTACTCGAACGCGAACTGCCGATGGTCGAGACCGACCGGCACGAGCGCGCCTTTCTCAAGGCCGATATGGATAGTGAAAGCTATCTCGCTGCGAACATGCGCAAGAAGAAGCGCAAGGAATATAACCGGCAATGGAATCGGCTCTCCGAGACCGGCGAACTGAAGTTCGAAGCACCCGAAACCACATTTGATCTGACAAGATGGTTGCAGGACTTCCTGCAACTGGAACGCAGCGGCTGGAAAGGCAAACGCGGAACAGCGCTCGCCGAGCGAGAGAACGAACGCCGCGAGCGCGGCGGCGGAAGCGGCCGGAACGAGCAGCGGAACTTCGACGCGCCAGACGCGGCGCCACCACCCGACGTCGT
>JAJXZC010000611.1 GCA_021780275.1 Pseudomonadota bacterium | reverse complement strand
GGTCAGCAGGAAGCCCTGCCCGATACCCGAGATCAGCGTCTCGCCCTGCTGCCAGCTTTCGCCCATCACGGCGCGTTTCCAGTCCTGATCGGGCACGATGCCCGCCTTCTCGCCCGGCACGTCGAAGTTGAATTTCTGACCGAGGCCGAATTCGCGCGCCACCTTCGCAATGGCGTCGATGCCCACGCGCTTGGCGACGTCGTAGAAATAGATGTCGCAGGAATGCTTGATGCCATTGTGCATGTCCATCAGGCCATGACCGGTCTTCTTCCAGCAATGGAAGTAGTGATTGCCGAGCTGATACTGCCCGGTGCAATTCACATGATCGCTCGGGTCGATGCCCGCCCGCTGTGCCGCAATCGCCGTCACCGTCTTGAAGGTCGATCCCGGCGGATAGAGCCCGGCAATCGACTTGTTCGTCAGCGGCAGATAGGGATTGTCGAGCAGCGCCTTATAGGCTGCCACACCATAGCCTGTGTTGAACTGGTTCCGGTCGAAGGCCGGCGTCGACACACAGGCAAGAACGTCGCCGTTATGAATATCCATCACCACGGCGCTGGCGCTTTCGCCTTGCAGCCGCTCGCAAGCAAATTTCTGGATTTCCATATCGAGCGTCAGCACGACTTCCGCGCCCGGTGTGCCGTCGTCTTTCGACAATTCGCGGATCACGCGGCCATAGGCATTGACCTCAACGTGGCTCGCGCCCGCTTCGCCGCGCAGCTTCATGTCGTAGGTTTCTTCGATGCCCGCCTTGCCGATGCGGAAGCCCGGCAGCTTGAGCAGAGGCTCGTCAGGATTCTTTTCGATGTCGCGCTGATAGACCGGCGTCACATAGCCGACCACATGCGCAAGATCCGTCGAATAAGGGTAATAGCGCGTCTCGCCGACGTCGGGCTGCACGCCTGCAAGGTCAGGGTCGTTGACGTTGATCTCGGCGAACTGATCCCAGGTCAGGTTCTCGCTCACCGTCACCGGCAGGAAGCGCGGCGCACGGCGAATGTCGCGCAGGATGCGCTTGTGCTGATCGGGCGTAATTTCGACGATGCGCGCCAGACGATGCAGCGTTTCTTCCACGTCCGGCGTCTGCTCGGCGACAAGCACCGCGCGATAATTCTGCCGGTTCGTCGCCAGCACCGTGCCGAAGCGATCGACGATGCGGCCGCGCAGCGGCGCAATCAGACGCACGTTGACGCGGTTTTCTTCCGCCAGCATGCGATATTCGTCGGACTTGGAGATTTGCAGATAATACATCCGGCTGCCCAGCAGCGCGAAGGCAGCCGCCTGCCCGCCACCCAGGATCATGGCGCGACGGGTGAACGTCTTGTAGCGGGATGAATCTCTGCGATCGATGGCCACGAGGCTTACTCTCTCCCTTACTAAGCAGGAAGAATACGACGCTCAATGCGTCCGAACAAAAACGAAAACAGCGGAAACACCGCCACAGTGACAAGAATATAGGTCAGAACGGGGCTCACCGGCAGAAACATTCCGAAAGATATGGATGCAATGCCCCAGCTCACCGCGCCGGTAATCATGCCGACGACGAGAAAACCCAGCCAGAAAACCGAGAATGGCGCATTCGTCATGAGAAAGCGCTGCGTCAGCACGATGATGTAGACGAGTACATAGGTGAAGGCCCAAAGCCCGATAGGCCCGCCTGACAGAAGATCGGTGAGCAGCCCCACCACGAACACCGCATAGACCGGAAACATATCCGGCCGCACCACCGCCCAATAGTAAATCGCCATAAGAGCAAAGGCAGGCATACCCGCCAGGCCGAAGATGCGCCCCGCAGGCACGAAGGAAAGCAGCACGCAGACAATGCCGATCACGAAAGGCAGCAGCATGGTAACGACGCGACTCGCGCGCGCTGCGGGTGTCGGCGTATAGGACTCGAGCCTCGGCATTATTCCGTACCCGCCGTATCATTCCCGCCGGGCGTAATGTCGTCGGCAGGCGGCGGCGGCGTATCGACTTCTTCCTGATCCGCCTGATCGGGAACGGGCTTCATGGTCGCACTTGCAGGCGCAGTCGCCTCGGGCTTTTTCTTCTCAGTCGTCGCAGCGGGCGGCTTCGCCGTCTCCGTCTTGCGCTTCACGGGCAGAGGTTCGGCAGGCGGCAGAGGTGGCACGCCGGTCGGCGCAGGCGTCGAAGAGATCGCCGGGCCTTTCAGCACGTCCGGCGGGTCCTGCCGCTTCACTTCTGTCGGGAAGGCATATTTGAGAACGCGCACATAATCGAGCCGCTCGCGATTGGCAAAGCTCTGCACGCGCAAAATACCATCGCTCGTCTTGATGACGAGGCCCACCGGCAGCCCCGGAGGAATGAGCCCGCCATCGCCAGACGTCACCACGCGGTCGCCAGGCGATACGCTGCTCGTCGACAGCAGATAGTCAAGCCGCGGCCAATTCGTATTGTCACCCGCCAGCACCGCCTTGTAATGCCCCGGTTCGATCACCACCGGCATGCGGCTGTTGAGGTCGGTAAGCAGGAGCACGCGCGAGGCCTTCTCGCCCGTCGAAACGATGCGCCCGATAAGCCCGTCCGTGTCGATCACGGCATCGCCGCTCTTCGCGCCCTGATCGCGTCCGACGTTCACGATCACAGTATCGACGAAAGGCCCACCATTGTCGCTGACGACGCGACCGCTGACATAGTTGATGCTTGGATCGACCTGCACATTGAGCAGCGCTTCATAGCGCAGCACCTTCGCCTCGAGCTTCAGCGCCTTTTCCTTCCAGGCCATAAGGCGCTCGTTTTCCGCGCGAAGACGCTCATTCTCGTCGAAGACATAGGCATATTCGTCAGTGCGTTCGACAAGACGACGCGCCGCCGACAGAGGTCG
>JAJXZC010000185.1 GCA_021780275.1 Pseudomonadota bacterium | reverse complement strand
GAGGATATTCATGATCGCTTCCTTGCCGAGGAAGTGATCGATGCGAAAGATCGCGTCCTCCGGGAAGACGCTTCGGGCGACCCGGTTGAGCGCGAGCGCGGACGCAAGGTCCCGTCCGAAGGGTTTTTCAACTATGACGCGTGCGCCCTCGGCGAGACCCGCTTGCCCGAGGCTTTTGATCACGGTCTCGAACAGCGCGGGAGGGATCGCAAGATAGTAAGCGGGGTGAGAGGCCGAGCCGAGAGCCTTCTTGATCGCCGCGAACGTCCCCGCATCTTTATAATCGCCGCTGACATAGACGAGCAAGTCCAGGAGCCGGCGAAGCGCAGCCGCATCATTGACGCCGCCCGACCGCGCAAGGCTGTCCTCGACGCGCTGGGTTAGTTGGTCCCTGGTCCATGCCGGCGCCGCCACCCCGACGATGGGAACATCAAGAGCCCCGCCTTTGACGAGCGCGTAGAGCGCCGGAAAGATCATCTTATGCGCGAGATCTCCGGTGACGCCAAAAACCACAAGCGCATCTGAACGGGCGGTGGACATGCAGTGTCTCCCTGTGGTGAGCGGCGACGCTAGCCGGCTGACTTCGATTCCCTGCTCGCGCGGAAGGTAACGCTCTTGCTGGCCTGAGTGTTCGCCGCTTCGTCGATTCGCGGATGGCGCCGAATCCGCGCTTCGCGCGTCCTGACCGGGAAAGATTCGAGCCCGACAAAACCACCCTCACGACCTTGGCGCACTTTATCGGGCGTGATGGGGGCAGCCGCCCAAGCTGATCGTCGCGGCCGAACTCGCCCCAGTACGAGCTGAGCGGTCGGCATTTCCTGCGCTGACTTCCCATTCGACCGCCTCCTCGCGTCTGCGCTTGTAACTGACCGCGCGTCATTCCGCTCGGAGCAGGGTTTCCTCCAGCAGTTCGAGCGCTGCGTTTGCGAACGTGATCATGTTGGCGGCCCGGTCGCTCGACCCCGTTTCCAATGTGCGGCTCGCGATCCGCTTTCCCGAAACGGCGAGGCAGGCGTGGCCCGCAGCGTCCCCATATCGGTTGCCGGTCGGACCGGTCGCGCCCGTCTCCGCGAGGCCC
This sequence comes from Pseudomonadota bacterium, assembly GCA_021780275.1. The sequence goes on along the minus strand of JAJXZC010000185.1, from coordinate 1,767 downwards.
CAGTCGGCTCCCAGACGACTGCGAACCGTATCCGCGAGCAGACGCGCCATCGGCTCGGTGGCGGAACGTATCCCGTCCAGTTTGTCCGGTGTCAGATCGAGCAGCGCGCCCATGGCCTTGCGAGTGTAGATAACGCCGCCGCCGAGGAAATAAGCCGAAGCGCCGGGGACTGTCAGCAGCGCCGCCGAGATCAAGCCCCCCGCCGAGGACTCGGAGATGGCGATGGTCTCCTTCTGACCAATGAGGCGTCCCGCGATGCGTTGCACTCGGGAGTGATCGATCCCGTCCAGGTCCAACTTAAGAGCACTCCCGCCTGCAGGTCATTTCAAAAGGCGTCAGCCTGCCGAGACTTGCCGTGCCGAAGGCGCCACGAAACGCGCCGACAGCAATGTATACCGTTTCTACGCGATTGCGCGTTTCGGTCAGGCCCCGTCACCACCGGATCGGGCGTACTCAGCGGGGAAAAGGGATAACCTTCGCGGTGTCGCTAAACGCCGCCATTCCCTCTTCCGCCACGGTGCGCTCGAACTCCGCGAATGCAGCGGCATCCGTCGGAAAAAGATCGTCCCAGACGGTAGAGGTGTTCGCGGCGTTGATGACTTCGAGCGACCAACGGCTTTCGTGTTCAAGCCGGATGATCGAGACCTCCACGGTGACTCCATCCTTGGCCACCCGTCGCGACAGCGGCGAATCGACGATTTCCGGGTCCTGCTCGCTCATTACCGCCTCCATCTTCACCCAATTCTATTCGACTCCGCGTCCCGGTTCCTGAGGGTTGCCCAGTCGCGCCGCTTGGCGGCTATATTTCCGGACAAGGAGCGAGCGCATGCGACCGAAACGGCCAACCCACGTCATGATCGATCAGGTCCGCGTCACTCGCGAGGGTAACAACGCGAGCATCGATCATGCCGACGCGAACACTCCAACGGCACACCTGACGATAGGCCTAGGCATTGCGTCGATGGCCGACGCGGACATCGTGGCGATGTACAACGACATTCTCGACGCCCACTGGGCGCTCCTGCAGGAATGGGACAGGACGGTCGTCGAAGAGCCGCCCGGCGAGCCGCAGATCGATTACCACGAGGATAGCGGCCAATGGGTCCCGCGTGGCGAAATGCTCCGCTGCATCGTCGACGACGGCGGCCCCGACGGAGAGGTCAGTATCCATATCGACGACAACGAAATGTCGCTCGCGGAATTCGGTCGGCTGCTCAGCTTCTATGCGGGCTGGGGCATGCGGATTGCGTTTGTCCCCGAGGAGTTCGTGACGGAAAACCCGAGGGTCAAAGTCCGCAAGCCCAAGGGGCGGAAACGCTAATCCGAGGGCGCAGCGCGCCTATTGCCGGTCAACAGTGCGGGCGATAACTTGTCCGCCCGTGCGTTGTGGCTCCGAAGGCATGCCAGACTTTGTGCAACTCGACCTGTTCGGCGACCGACCGGAACTCGACCGGCCAGCGCACAGTGCGACGGCGACGCCATTTGCCGTCGAATCCCTATCCGATGATGACCTGATCGCCGCCATTCCCGACGCCACGCTCGTTGACGTGTCCGCGATCACGGCGGAGGCGGGGAGGCGACGCTTGATCGCCGCCGTCCCGGCACTCACGGCGCTTTGCAATCGTTTCGTCGGGTACGGCGAGCGCGCCGTGGTGCCGGAGCAGGCGGCCGCGCTAAACGCGCTCGGCGCTATCGGCGGTCAAGAGGCTGCGCACGCCGTCTCCCGGTTGATCGTGAAGAGGATTGTTCAAGGCCCGACCTTATTGA
>JAJXZC010000505.1 GCA_021780275.1 Pseudomonadota bacterium | reverse complement strand
CGAGGACAGGGACCGAGTCCGCCGGGCGCAGGACGCCACCTACCGATTCATGTCGGCGATGGCCGGCAACAAGCCGAACTACGAAGACGCCATCCGCGCGTTGTTCGCGGATGAATCGGCCCGTTTCGAGGAATTGATCGCCGCATGGCCCGCGGACGTGCGCGATTACACGCTGGCGCTCACAGAAGGCGCTTTTCATCGTGAAGCGATGGCCAGCTCCTGTTGATCCGGACGCCACGAACCGCTATTCTCAATGGAATTACAGATATCATATAAGAAGCTTTCGTGTCAGGGAGACCGCCGTGAGCCTCACAGGCCCGCAGTTCATGTTCGATTTCGGCAGCCCCAATGCCTTTCTCAGTCATCAGGCGATCCCGGCGATCGAAAAACGGATCGGCGCGAAGTTCGAATATGTGCCTGTCCTGCTCGGGGGCATCTTCAAGGCCACCAACAACAAATCTCCCGCCGAATCGCTGGCCGGCATCAGGAACAAGCGCGAATTTCAAGCGCTGGAAACCGAGCGCTTCGTGAAGCGCTTTCACATCCGCCCTTACACCTGGAATCCATTTTTTCCCGTCAACACCCTCAATCTGATGCGAGCCGCCGTCGCCGCGCAGCTCGAGGGCATGTTCGAAACATACGTCGATGCCGCCTTTCACCACATGTGGGTCGAACCGAAGAAAATGGATGACCCCGAGGTCGCACTCAAGGCGCTGGCGGCGTCAGGCCTCGATGCTGCAAGGCTGTTCGCGCGCGCCGGCGATTCCGACGTGAAGGCAAAGCTGATCGAGAACACCCGATCCGCGGTCGAGCGCGGCGCATTCGGCTCACCGACTTTCTTCGTCGGCAAGGAAATGTTTTTCGGCAAGGAACAGTTGCGCGAGGTCGAGGAGATGGTTCTGGGGAAATGATCCCACCGTCATTGACGTCGACCTCGGGAGAACCCGCCACAATGGAAAAACGCAACGCAACTGCCGCGGTGATCGGCGCCGGCGATTATATCGGCGCCGAGATCGCAAAGAAATTCGCCGCCGAGGGGTTCACCGTGTTCGCCGGACGGCGCGATGGTGCCAAGCTCGATCCGCTGGTCAGGGATATCGAGGCGGCGGGCGGGTCGATCGTCGCGCGCGCTCTCGACGCACGCAAGGAGGACGAAGTCGCGGCATTCCTGGATGATGCCGACAAGCATGCGCCGCTGGATGTCTGCATCTTCAACGTCGGCGCCAACGTCAACTTCCCGATCCTGGAGACCACCGATCGCGTGTTCCGCAAGGTCTGGGAAATGGCCTGCTGGGCGGGCTTCCTGGCTGGACGCGAGTCGGCGAGGCTGATGTTGCCGCACGGCAGGGGCAATATCTTTTTCACCGGCGCCACCGCCTCCCTGCGCGGCGGCAGCGGTTTTGCAGCCTTCGCCAGCGCCAAGTTCGGGCTTCGCGCGGTAGCTCAATCGATGGCGCGCGAGCTCGGCCCGAAGAACATTCACGTGGCGCACCTGATCATCGATTCCGGCGTCGACACCGCCTGGGTGCGCCAGCGCCGGGAGCAGCTCTGGGGCAAGGAGGCGCTGGATAATCCGGATTTGCTGATGCCACCGGCATCGGTCGCAGCATCATACTGGCAGCTTTACCAGCAGCCGCGCAGCGCCTGGACCTTCGAGCTTGAAATTCGCCCGTTCGGCGAGAAATGGTAGGGTCTTGTCTTCATCCTCCTGAAGGTAAGACGCTTGCACCATCCCGAACGATGGGGCCACAATGCGCTTCCCATCCTTCGAAACACTCCGAGGACGCCGCTCCTCAGGACAAAGTCGCCAACAAAAACAAAAAGGAGTTCTAAGATGCGCATTCTCGTGGTCGGTGCAGGCGCCATCGGCGGCTATTTCGGCGGCAGGCTGCTTCAGACCGGCCGTGACGTCACGTTTCTGGTGCGCCCGAAGCGCGCGGCGGAACTGGTCCGCGACGGCCTCGTGATCAAAAGCCCCAACGGCGACGCAACGCTGGAAAATCCGCCGACCGTGCAGGGCGACAGGCTCGCCGAAGAGTTCGACGTGGTACTGTTGAGCTGCAAGGCATTCGATCTGGACGATGCGATCCGATCGTTTGCACCCGCCGTCGGGCCGAAGACCGCGATTATCCCGCTGCTCAACGGCATGCTTCATCTGGATGTGCTCGACAGGAAGTTCGGGCATGAGCGCGTGCTCGGCGGCCTCTGCGCCATCGCCGCGACGCTCAATGAAAAACGCGAGATCGTTCAGCTCGCGCCTATGCAGGCGCTCGGTTTCGGCGAGCGCGACGGCAAATTGTCGGATCGCGTCCGCGCCATCGCGGAAGTGATGGCCAGCGGCAAGTTCGGCGCAGCGGCAAGCGAGCAAATCATCCAGGACATGTGGGAGAAATGGGTGTTCCTCGCCTCGCTCGCGGCCTCGACCTGTTTGATGCGTGCTCCGGTCGGCCATATCCTGGCCGCCCCCGGCGGCGACGAGTTCATCCTCGGCATGCTCGATGAATGCAGCGCGGTCGCGGCAGCCGAAGGCCACAGCCCCAGTGGTCCGTTCTTCGAACGCGTGCGCGGAATGCTGACTGCGGAGGGCTCGCCACTGACCGCGTCCATGTTCCGCGACATCAGGGCAGGCGCGCCCGTCGAGGCCGATCACGTGATCGGCGACCTGATCGCGCGCGGCAACACCGCGAAGGTGCCGGTACCAAAGCTGCGTATCGCCTACACGCACCTGAAGGCGTATGAGGCGCAGCGGGGATAGGGTCTCCGGTCCTCCCTGTGAGTGCAGGGGCGATTCAAAGATGTGCGAGATAATGCGCGAGCGCGGTGATTTCCTCTTCGCTCAGGGGAT
>JAJXZC010000799.1 GCA_021780275.1 Pseudomonadota bacterium | reverse complement strand
TCACGGAAAAATCACTGCATGAACCAGCCGTGGCTGACCACCATCGACTGTCCGGTCAGCGCATTGCTTTCGAACCCGGCGAAGAACAGCGCGACTTCCGCCACGTCCTGCACGGTGGTGAACTCGCCATCGACGGTTTCCTTGAGCATGACGTTCTTGATGACGTCCGCTTCGCTGATGCCCAGTTCCTTCGCCTGCTCGGGGATCTGCTTGTCGACCAGCGGCGTGCGCACAAAACCGGGGCAGATGACGTTGGCGCGCACGCCGTGCGCCGCGCCTTCCTTGGCGATGACCTTGCAAAGGCCTTCCAGCCCGTGCTTGGCGGTGACGTAAGGGGCTTTCAGCTTCGACGCTTCCTTGGAATGCACCGACCCCATGTAAATGATGCTGCCGCCCGTGCCCTGCTTGTACATATGCCGGATCGCGGCGCGGGTGGTGAGAAAAGCGCCGTCGAGATGGATGGCGAGCAGCTTTTTCCATTTCGCGAATTCAAAATCCTCGATCGGCGCGACGATCTGGATGCCAGCGTTGCTGACGAGGATGTCGATCTTGCCGAATTTGGCCGCCGCGGCTTCGACGCCGGCATTGACCTGTTCTTCATTGGCGACATCCATCGCGACCGCCATGGTGTTGCCTCCGCTGGGATCGAGCGCCTTGATGGCGGCGGTGGCGGCGTCGGGGTTAAGGTCGGCGATAACGACCTTCGCGCCTTCGCGCAGGTAGGTTTTGGCGATTTCATAGCCGATGCCGCTGGCGGCGCCGGTGACAATGGCAACTTTGTCTTTCAAACGCATGGTGTGTTCTCCTTATGAAGGGTTGCGGGGTTTCAGGCGAGGTAATCGTGCACGACCGTGCCGAGGCCGAGCGTGAGGTCGGAAAGAATATGCACGGCGGACACGACCTCCAGCACCGGAAGATCGGCGACGGGGGCGAGCGCGTGGGCGAAGAGCTGCAACGCCGCGGGGCCCGTCCAAGCGCCCTTGAGGTTGACGTCTTCCATGTAATATTCGACAAGCTCGCAAATGCGCGGCGTGCCGTCGACATGCGGCAAGATCTTGAGCAGATACCCCGGCTCGGCCATCGCCTTCTTCACGGCGGCAAGGTCGGCCTGCCTGTGCTTGTACCCCATGGTGGCGGTGGCGACGCGGATGCGCCCGTAATCCAGCGTGCCGACCAGCGTGTCCGTCTCCGCTTCCAGCACCGGGTTGGCGAGCACTTTCGGAAAGCCCCACAATTCGCGGCCGCCGGCGATCGGCGGATGGTCGTTGAGGAACATGCGGTGCACGTAGCCGCCCTTCTTGCCTTTGAACGTGACGGGAATGACCTGCCCGCTTTCCGTGTAATCGCCGAAACCGGTCGAATCCGGCATGCGGATGAATTCATACTTCACCAGCGGCTCGGTCGCTTCCAGCGGTTCGGGCACGGCGGCGCGGAGCTTTTCCATGTCGGTGCGGTAGGTGATGATCATGAACTCGCGGTCGACGAAACGGTACGGCCCCGGCGGATAGGCATGGTTTGAAAATGGCATGCAGAACGCATTCTTGCGGACGTCTTCGGCTTTCATGGCGTTGCTCCCCGGATGTTTATCTCGACCTGTAAAAATCGAAAATCTCGATGCCGCCGGCATTGGCCGGCTTGCGGAAGATTTCCTCGTGGCGCAGGCTGCGGCGGGTGTCGTGTATGCCGGCGTTCCAGTGCTCCTCCATCGTCGCGCGCGAAAACTCGAAGTCCTTCGAATATCCCTCGTAGAATTTGGCGTGATAGATCAGGTGCACGATGTGATATTCGTTGAGGTCGGCGAAGGCGTTCAGCGTGCGCGCGCGGGGCGAGTGCTTGAGGTTGTCGGGCAGCATCTCGTAGAGCTCGGCGAAGGCGTGACGCATCTTCTGCGCGTGCTGGAAGCGCGAGGTGATGAAGCGCGTGCGGCTGGAATACTGGATTTCCTTCTGCCTTGTGGCCACTTCCATCATGTTGCGCGGATAATCGCCCTGCGCGGGCCACAGATCGATCTGGAAGACGAGCGTATCGCGCGGCGGATCGTCCATCACCCACTGCAACGGCGTGTTGGAGATAAGTCCGCCGTCCCAGTAATGTTGCCCATCGATCTCGACGCTCGGCAAGGCCGGCGGCAAGGCGCCGCTCGCCATGACATGCTCGGCGCGGATGCGCTCCCTGAGGCTGTCGAAAATGATGAAATTGCCGCTTTCGACATTGACCGCGCTGGTCGTATAGCGCGTTTTGCCGTCATTCAGAATATCGAAATCGACGAATTTATGAAGCGTCTCCTTCAAGGCGGACGTATCGTAATAGCTGGCCGCCTCGCGCGAGCCTTCGGGCGAAAACTGCGGCGGCCAGGGGCGCGGGGAAAAAAATCCCGGCGCGCCGACCGTCAGCGCGCTTATGGCGCTCATCTCGTTCCAGAACTGCCGCGCGTAGTCGCCGCCCTTATCCACCATGCTGTTGAACAGCCCGAACGCGCTCCACGGCGGCAGGGCGGTGATCTGCTCCCAGAAGCCGCGCAATTTTTCCACGCGGTGCTCCGGCCTGTTGCCGGCGATGATCGCCCCGTTGATCGCGCCGATGGAAATGCCCGCCACCCAGTCCGGCAGCACGTCGGCTTCCGCCAGCGCGGCATAGACCCCCGCCTGATAGGCGCCGAGCGCGCCGCCGCCCTGCAACAGCAACGCTTTTGTTTCGAAAGCGCCGTTTTTATCTTTGACGGGCTGGGTTTGCGCTTTCATTCTCACCGTCCGCTTTCCGGCGGATTTTTTGCGGGCAGGTTTTTTGGAAGATGTCGCTGATTTGACAGCCATGAATTCGCTCCATAATGATCGGGCTTGTATTGC
>JAJXZC010000835.1 GCA_021780275.1 Pseudomonadota bacterium | reverse complement strand
ACATCAGGCGCCTCGTTAAAGGCACAAAAGGCAAAATAAATCTCAGCAAGAAACCGCATGACACGCAAAAACCTTGACCCGAAAGAAAAGCTGGCGTGGCTGCAGCTCTCGCGCACGGAAAATATCGGCCCCATCACGTTCTACAAACTTCTGGAGCGCTACGGCACCGCCGCCAATGCGCTGAAAGCCATCCCTGATCTCGCCCGCCGCGGCGGACGATTGAACGGCCTCAAGGCTTTTGCGGCGGATCTCGCGGAGAAAGAAATCGAGCAACTTGAAAAATACGGCGCAAAACTGATCGCCCGCGACGAGCCGGATTATCCCCCGCTCCTGGCTGAAGTGGAAGACGCGCCGCCGCTGATTGCCGTTCTCGGGCATGCCGCATTGCTTCCCAAACCCGCGCTTGGCGTCGTCGGCGCGCGTAACGCCTCGCTGGCCGGACGCAAGATCGCCGAGGATTTCTCACGCAAAGTTTCCGCCGCGGGGTATGTCATCGTTTCAGGCCTTGCCCGCGGCATTGACACCGCCGCGCATACAGCCTCTCTTGCCACGGGAACGATCGCCGTCGTCGCGGGCGGAATTGATGTCATTTATCCGCGTGAAAACGAAAAGCTCTACCGGCAGATCGCCGAGCAGGGCGCTGTCATCGCCGAAAGCCCGTTCGGCACCGAGCCGCTGGCGCGCCATTTTCCGCGCCGCAACCGGCTTATCTCGGGTTTGAGCCTTGGCGTGCTGATAGTGGAGGCGGCGCTGAAATCGGGGTCGCTGATCACCGCCCGCATGGCCGCCGAACAAAACCGTGAAGTTTTTGCCGTGCCGGGATCGCCGCTCGATCCGCGCGCCGAAGGCACCAACAAACTCATTCAGGACGGCGCGCACCTCGCGCTGTCAGCGGAAGACATCATTCATGAACTGAAAAGCCTGCGCCTGAAGCCTATGCACGATCCCGCCGGAGACGGCTGGAAAGGTCCGCCGCACGTTGCAACGCCAGACGATCAGGCGCCGGACGAATCGTTACGTATTAAAATTATGGAAATATTAAGTCCGACTCCGGTGCTGGTAGACGAGATCATCCGCGCCACGGATGCTCCTGTCAGTGCAGTTTTAACTGTTATTCTGGAATTAGAGATCGCAGGATGTATTGAACGGCAACCGGGAAATAAGATAAACCTGATCTAGCACACATATTATATAGTATCGTGATAATATAATTATGTTCCCGTTTTGGAGAAACCGATATGCCCTCACATAATCTCGTCATCGTCGAATCCCCGGCCAAGGCGAAGACCATCAATAAATACCTTGGCCCCGACTATACGGTTGTCGCCAGTTTCGGTCATATCCGCGACCTGCCGGCCAAAAACGGATCGGTCGATCCGGAACACGGCTTCGCCATGCAGTGGGAACTGGGCGACCGCGCCGCAAAGCCTTTGAGCGCCATTCTCACCAACGCCAAAAAGGTCGATACCATTTATCTCGCAACTGACCCGGACCGCGAGGGCGAAGCCATCTCCTGGCACATCACCGAACTGCTGAAGGAAAAAAACATCGCGCAGAAAGTCGCCATCAAGCGCGTCGCCTTCAATGAAATCACCAAGGCCGCCATTCAGGAGGCCTTCAAGCATCCGCGCGATGTCGACGCCAACCTCGTCGAAGCCTATCTCGCCCGCCGCGCGCTCGATTATCTCGTCGGCTTCACGCTCTCGCCCGTCTTGTGGCGCAAACTGCCGGGATCGCGTTCCGCCGGCCGCGTGCAATCCGTCGCCCTGCGCCTGATCTGCGAGCGCGAGGCGGAAATCGAGATTTTCAATCCGGAAGAATACTGGTCGATCGAGACGCTGATGACGACGAAGGAAGGCAAGAGCTTCACCGCCCGTCTTTCCTCCCTCGACGGCAAAAAAATCGAGAAGATGACGATCAACAACAAGGCGACGGCAGATGCCGCCGTCGAACGCATCAAAGGGCAGGCGTACAAAGTCGCCACGATCGAGAAAAAGCAGGTCAAGCGTCACCCTTACCCGCCGTTCATCACGTCGACCTTGCAGCAGGAAGCCTCGCGTAAATTGCGCTTCGGCGCGACCAAGACCATGCGCACGGCGCAAAGGCTTTATGAAGGCGTCGACATCGGCGGGGAAACCGTCGGCCTGATCACCTACATGAGAACCGACGGCGTCACCTTAAGCGGGGAGGCCATCTCCGGCACGCGCAAGCTCATCGAGAACAAATTCGGCGGCAAATACCTGCCTGACAGTCCGCGCGCCTACAAGGCCAAGGTCAAAAACGCGCAGGAAGCGCACGAAGCCATCCGCCCGACCGACGTCTTCCGCACGCCGGAAAGCGTCGCGCAATACCTTAACGACGACGAAGCGAAGCTTTATGAACTGATCTGGAAGCGCACCGTCGCCTGCCAAATGGAATCCGCCGTGATGGATCAGGTTGCCGTCGACATCATCAACTGCGACGGCAAGGTCGTCCTGCACGCGACGGGCTCAATCGTCGCCTTCGACGGTTTTCTAAAAGTCTACCGCGAGGAAAACGAGGACGACGACAAAAACACCGACGATCAGGAACGCCGCCTGCCGCCGCTGAAGGAAGGCGACGCGCTGCAACTCGCCGACATCATGCCGAACCAGCATTTCACCCAGCCGCCGCCGCGTTATTCGGAAGCGAGTCTCGTCAAAAAGCTCGAAGAACTGGGCATCGGCCGCCCCTCGACCTACGCCAGCATTTTGCAAGTGCTGCAGGACCGCGACTACGTCAAGCTCGACCAGCGGCGCTTCATCCCCGAAAGCCGCGGGCGCATCGTCACCGCGTTTCTCATCAACTTCTTCAAGCGCTACGTCGAATACGA
>JAJXZC010000255.1 GCA_021780275.1 Pseudomonadota bacterium | reverse complement strand
GATGGAACGCCGCAGCCGTCGCGGAAAACGTCAGCGTCGGGACAAGAACCGCGTCCCCAGGCCCTATGCCGCAGGCCTCGGCCGCCAAATGAAGTCCCGCCGTGGCGGAATTGACCGCCACCGTCTCCACGTCACCCCCCAGGAGTTCTGCGAACTGCTCCTCGAACTCGCGGCACTTGTTTCCAGTGGTGAGCCATCCCGACTGCAGAACGGCGACCGCGGCCTGAACCTCGCGATCCCCGATTGAGGGCTGAAAAAAGGGGATGCGCATTCTCGGTCTCTGCTCCTTGTGACGAAAGCGTTCGTCGCACGGTCGAACGCTCTGATGCGCGCTATCGTGTCTTGCGATGACGGGACGTGTCGGCGTGAATCGGGCGGAGAAGGCGTAGAATTTGGGCGTAGGACTACGCCTTTCGATGCATCCCCGGTACGTAAGCCGGCGAGAGGGAAAGCTTTTTTGCATCTTCCTCTGATTCTCATGCCGCAACATCATTTCTCAGCGGCCTGGAGTTCGGCGCCGCGACGGAGAGCAGCCCGCCGGCGCTCGGTGGGCGATCGTAACGGGTCGCAACTGCGGCCCGGTTCGTCACGAGATCTGGAGAAAAAGAATGACGTCGCCACGCGCGCCCGGCGTAAACCCAGCGTATCCTTTGCCAGTCAACGAAGTTCCTCTGCTCGCGCCCCGCTCTCCTCTGCGGCGAACAATATCCGCTGAAGGCGTATGGGGTCGGCGCGTGCTCGTGACGGGGGCAGGTGGCTCGATCGGCTCCGAGCTGGTGAAACAAATCTCAAGGCTCGGACCCAAGCAACTTTGTCTCGTCGACTCCTGCGAGTTCAATCTCTATCAGATCAGCTATGCGATCGAGCGGGACCGGCCGGTCAAGAACTGGAGCGCATGCATCGCCGACGTCCGGGACGAAGCAGCGATGCGGCAGCTGTTCCTGCGCGAGGCGCCCGAGATCGTTTTCCACGCCGCTGCGCTGAAGCACGTTCCTCTTCTCGAGGAGCACAATGTTGTCGAGGCGGTTCTCACCAATGTCCTGGGAACGAAGGTCGTCATGGACCTCTGCGCTGCGAACGGTGTGGATCTCGTCGTCGTGTCGACTGATAAGGCGGTCAATCCGTCATCGCAGATGGGGCTGACGAAACGGGTCGCCGAGATCTATGTCCATGACCGTGCCCTGCGGCATCCTGAGGCGCGCGTGAGCCTCGTCCGCTTCGGCAACGTATTGGGATCCTCGGGCTCTGTCGTTCCGCTGTTCCGCAGGCAGATCGAGATGGGCGGTCCGGTCACGGTCACGCACCCGGATATGACCCGCTATCTGATGACGATCGAGGACGCGGTGCGGCTCACGCTTGCGGCCGCGAGCTTGCCCCAGACCGGCTACGCGCTTTACGTGCTGGAAATGGGGAGGCCGGTTCGAATCTTCGATCTGGCTGTCGAAATGATCCAGAGGGCGGGGAAGCAGCCCTTTGTTGATATTGACGTGACGTTCGTCGGAGTGCGACCAGGCGAAAAGCTCCACGAGGAGCTTCACTATGCGTGGGAGCATCTGACGCCAACCTCGGTCGAGGGAGTCCAGTCAGCGATTCCGATGTATGACCCGCGCCCGAAACTGCGCAACATCATCGAGTTGATCGCGGCGGCGCAAGCGCGCGACTGCGACTGGGTGCGCCGCGCGCTCGTGCAGATCGTTCCCGAGTTCAGGTCGTCCGGCGATCTGCGGGCTCCGGGCGCGCAGACCGACGTCCCAACCGCAAGGCGCGGCCAAAAGCAGCGCGCGCCGGAAGCAAGGCGCCGCCTGCCGGGTCCGACCCAGCCCGCCGTGGCAATGCCATGAGCGGCGCGTCTCGAATGCGCGGGCGCGCCCACGGCGGCGCGTCAGGTCGGCAAGGCAGGCTCGCGGGAGTCTGCTGCGCGGCCATCCTCGCTTTGGCCGGCGCAGGCTCGCCGGCGTGGGGCGCTTATATAGTGCAACAAGGAGATACGATCGAAATCGCCGTCGCTGGAATTCCTGAGCTCAAGCAGCGCAGCACCGTGCAACCCGACGGCGCCATTGCTCTGCCGCTCGTTGGCGCCTTGGGGGTTCAAGGGCTCACCCCGGCTGAGTTGCGCGATAAAGTGCAGACGCAACTCGGAGGGAAGATCTATCGGCTCCGCGCGAACGATGGACGTGAGATCCTCACGGTGATCCAGCCGGAGGAGGTGAGCGCCGCGATCGTCGGCTATCGGCCGATCTACATTACCGGCGACGTGGCGAAGCCGGGCGAACAGAACTTCCTTCCCGATATGACCGTCCGCCAGGCGCTGGCCCTTGCCGGGGGCGTCGATTTTCAGGGGCGGCAGCCCAGACCCTTCAGAGATCTCTCGGCGCTGAGGAGCGACTATGACCTTGCTTTGTCCAGCCTCGCCAGGGCCGTCGCGCGAATCGCGCGACTAAAGGCCGAACTGAATGATCAAACGGAGCTTGGCCCTATCGATTTTGCCGATGCGCCGCTGTCGAAGGATCGCCTGACGGAGATCGAGAAATCCGAGGCAGCGATCCTGCAAGCCCAGATGATCGACTATCAGAGGGAGCGGGATTTCTTCAAGGCGGCTCTGGACCAGTCGGACGACCGAATTTCCGTGGTCGCGAAACAGGAGGCCGAGGAGCAGGCGGGCAGCCAGGCTGACACTGCGGAGCTTCGCAGGCTCATCGACCTTCTCAGCAAGGGGCAGGAAACCAATCCCCGGATCACAGAGGCGCGGCGCGCGCTCCTGCTCTCATCGACGCGGGCCTTGCAGGCCAACGTCGAACTGCTCGAACTGAAGAGACAGAAGAGCGAGCTGGCGCGCAAGGCGGAGCATTTCGA